>NZ_JARFPL010000019.1:0-47715 GCF_029167205.1 Candidatus Methanocrinis alkalitolerans | reverse complement strand
GGTATGATTGGACGTCCACATCCATGCTACTTACCTTCGAGGTGCCTTGGATGCTATTATTAAAAAATGTTGTGGATATTTACAGAGAGAAATTCAGGACTTCTAAGTTCAAAACGCGGAATGTGGGATCTTGGGATCGTTGCAGCGTTGAGGCGATAGAGGGGATTAATCACCTTCTGCTGCCCTTCACACCTCCCCCGCCGCCTCCACCAGCTTCTTTGTGCAGGCGTCCATCAGCTCCGCCGCCTCCCGGACCCTCGCCGCAGCCTTTGGGCTTGTAGCCTCCATCTCATCCGCCCTCGCCCGGAAGCTCTCGCTGTGGCTCCTGTTGTGCTCGATCCAGTGCTCGATGAGGTGCTCGACCTCGTGCTTCTTCAGCCCGTCTCCATGCTTCTGCGACCCGTGCTCGTGATTATGCTCGTCCAATTTGAACGCCTCCTCCCATCCTGCAACTTTATTCCACCGCCGCCGCGACCCCGACGGCGCTTCAGCTACGAATCCCGTCTGTCGTTTGAGAGATTAATAACTTCTGCTTATCATGTAGTCGGAGAGCTTCATCAGCAGACTCTTCGCCTCGGAGTCGGCGAGAACGCCAAGAGCCCCCTTTCCCTCCTCCACCAGCCTCACCGCCCTCTTCCTGGCGTAATCGATGGAGCCGCTCGCCCGCAGGATCGCCAGCGCCGCCTCGATCTCCTCGGTGGAGGCGTTCTTTTTGGCGAATATGGGGATATCGACGCCTTTGGATATCGCATCGATCATGATCAGGGTCTTCTTCCCCTCGGCGAGGTCCCCGCCCCGGGGCTTTCCAAGGATTTCGGCCGGGGCGGTCAGGTCGAGGACGTCGTCCTGGATCTGGAAGGCCATCCCCACCAGCCGGCCGAACCTCTCCAGCCCCTCGACCTCTTCATCCGAAGCTCCGACGAGGCGGGAGCCGATCCAACCGGCGGCACCGTAGAGGACCGCCGTCTTCTTCTCGACCATCTCCAGGTACTCCTCCTCTGTGACCCGCTCTCTCCTCTCAAACTCCATATCCAGCCACTGCCCCTCGCAGATGGCGGCACAGGTCCGGGCGAGCATCGCCACCGACGCGACCATATCCTGGGGGTCGACTCCGCCGACGGCGGTCAGGATCTCGAAGGCCTTGGAGTAGAGGGTGTCCCCAGCGAGGATGGCACCGGCCTCGTCCCACTTGACGTGGACCGCGGGCCTGCCGCGGCGGGTCGCGGCGTTGTCCATGATGTCGTCGTGGATCAGGGTAAAGTTGTGGACGAGCTCTATAGAGACGGCGGCCGGAACTACGGCCTTCGGATCGCCGCCTACGGCCTCGGCCGCCAATAGAAGCATGCACGGCCGGAGCCTCTTTCCCCCGGCATCCACGAGATGCCTCCCGGCAGAGTAGAGCTCCCTCGGATGGACCACGGGCAAGAGCTCCTCGATGGCCCCAGATATCATCCCGGCCCGCCTTCTCAGTTCCTCGTCAAGGATCGCCATAATCTTGTCACGCCTCCTCCTTCCTTCGCATTATTCCTTCGTCTTCCTCTCCCCGTCCTTCTCCCCTCGCCTTCATCCCCGGGATCCCTTCCCCCCTTCTTCGCCATCCTCTCCCGCCCATTCAGGGGAGGACGAGCTCCTGGCCGTTCCTCATGATGTGGAAGGTGTAGCCGAGCTCGTAGCCGGTATCCTCGGCCATGGAGAGGTACTTTCCGTGGCTATCGAAGTTTCCGTGGCTGGGGATGATGTGCTCGGGGTTTACCATCCTCAATAGCTCCCAATGGTCTTCGATGCAGGCGTGGCCCGATACATGGACGTTGTCGTAGACCCTCGCCCCCTTCATCTTCAGCTTCGTCTCCACAATGTGGCGGTTGGACCTGTTGAGGGGCTGGGGTATCACCCCGGCGCTGAATATCACCTTGTCTCCGGACTCGAGCTGATAGTCGGTCTCGCCGCTGGCGAGCCGACTCAGAACCGCTCCCGACTCTCCCTGATGGCCTGTCATGATGGGGAGGTACTTGTCTTTGCCCTCCTGCATCATCCTCTTGAAGAACTTGTCGACGCTCTTTCTCCTGCCGTAGACCTGGAGGTCGTCGGACTTGGGGGCGTACCCCGTCCTCTTCGCCGTACCCCAGTACTTCTCCATCGATCTTCCCAGGAGGACCGGCTTTCTTCCCATCTCGTTGGCTGCCTCGATGATCGACCTGATCCGAGCGATGTGAGACGAGAAGGTGGTCAGGAGAACCCCCGACTTCGTCTCCTCAGTCCCCATCAGAACGTCCCAGACCAGGTCCTTTGCGATCTGCTCCGAGGGGGTCTTCCCCGAGACCCCGGCGTTGGTCGTCTCCGTTATCAGGGCGATGACCCCTTCAGAGCCCAGCTTCTTCAGCCTCGCGAAGTCCGGGGGCTGGCCCAAGGTGGGGCTCCTGTCCATCTTGAAGTCGTTGGCGTAGAGGATCACCCCTTTGGGGGTATGGATGGCGGCGAAGACGCAGTCGACTATGCTGTGCTGAACCCTGATGAACTCCAGCTCGATGTCGGGGGAGATCTGCCTCCGTTTGCCCGCGTTCATCGTCACCACCTCGTTCTTTGTCTGCTGGAGCTTCTCCCCCTCTATCTCCTGTTTGATCAGATCCGCAGTATAGGGGGTCCCGATGATGGGCGCCCTGTACTTGTTGGCGAGCTTCGATATCGCACCGATGTGGTCGAGGTGGCCGTGGGTGCAGGCTATCGCCCTCACCCGACCGTCCACGTCCTTCATGACGCTGTCGTTGGGGATCGCCCCCAGGGATATGAGCTCAGAAGGGCGCAGCCTCTCCAGGTCCGTATCTTCGTGGATCTGAACCCGGTCCAGCCGGATACCCATGTCCATTATCAGTATTTCATGACCGACCCTGATGGCGGTCATATTTCTTCCTATCTCTTCGTAGCCACCGATCGCTACAATTCCAATATCCTTCATCTCGACATCTCTCTATGAACAGCAAACTTTTTCGCACTGAACCCTCTCTGCTCCAGGATCTCCCTCGTCCTCCCAAGGACGACGATCGGCGCGGATCGAAGGTCCGAGACGTCCTTGGAGGCCGTGAGAAACATGGCGGTCAGAAAGGCCCTTCTGTAGACCCGGAGGGCCTCCACCACTTCGGAAGACCCCTCCGTTGCAGGAGCGAGGAACGGGAGAGCAGCCCCCGCCATCATCGCCCCTAGGGCTATGCTCTTTGCAACGTCTATCCCGCTTCGGACACCTCCAGAGGAGATGACCTGTGCTCCGGAAAATGCGCATTCTACGACGCTGACGGGGGTTGGCACCCCCCAGTTCCAGAATACGCGTCCCATCTTAGCGGACTTTAGGTCACCCCGTTCCTCCGCCCGATAGGCTTCAACCCCAGACCAGCTCGTCCCGCCGAGCCCCCCTACGTCGATGATCTCCACCCCCGCCTCCAGCAGGGCGCGGGCATCCTCGCCGGAGATCCCCGCCCCCGTCTCCTTGGCGATGATGGGGACCCTCAAATCGGATGCAGACCTGATGGCCTCGATGGCGCCCTCTGCCTCGGTCTCCCCCTCGGGCTGGACGCTCTCCTGGAGGAAGTTAAGGTGGACGGCTATGGCGTCGGCGTCTATCATCTCCGCCAGCCTGTCTATCACCTCGGCCCCCCCCCGCCGGAGCTGGACAGCCCCGATGTTCCCGACGATGGGGATCATGGGTGCCGCCTCCCTCACCGCCGAGAAGGTCTCCTCCACCTCGGCCCTCTCGAGGGCCGCCCTCTGGGATCCGACCCCCATGGCCACCCCCACCTCCTGGGCCGCCAGAGCCAGGTTGACGTTGATCTCTTTGGTATCGGGATGGCCCCCCGTCATCCCGGAGATCATAAAGGGAAATGCAAGATCCTTCCCGAGAAATCGACAGCTGGTATCTATATCGTCGGCGTCGATACCCGGCAGGGCTCTGTGGACGAGGGAAAGGTCGTCGAAGGGGCGCCATCCCCCCTCCACTTCCTTCTCCAGACAGATCCTGATGTGGTCGAGCTTCCTTTTGGCTGTGGTCACGCCCTCCCCTCCACGAAAGTTCCCGCCCTCTCGCCTCGGAGGGCCCTCTCGATCATCCCCGGCTTCTCGGCGTTGAATATCGTTGAAGATACCCCGTCGTCGGCCAGGTCCAAAAGCTCCTGGAGCTTCCCCCTCATCCCGCCGGTGACATCCACCCCCGCCGAAGGACCCAGATCCGAGCCGATCTTCGATAGGTCGGACCTTCTCACCTCGGCGAGGAGCTCGCCGTTATGGATCACCCCGTCGACGGCGGTCCCGAGGCCCACGATCTCAGGCTTCAATGCCCTCGCCAGATGTGATACCAGCTGATCTCCCGATACGATCCCCGCTCCTTTAACCCGGTCCATGGCCACGTCGCCATGGAGGACGGGGAGCAGGCCCCTATTCACCATCTCCACCACCGGCCCGATCTCCATGAGATCTATCCTCCCATCTTTGAGGATGGTGGAGCTGAGGGGGTGGACGGGGACGGGGTTCGACCCGGCCCCGGTGAGGCTCTCGACCACCAGGTCGTTGAGCCTGACCACAGACCTGTGGGTCTGCAGGACCCCCTCGGGGCTGAACATCTCGACAAGACCAAAATTTTTCGCGTGGATGTGGCCGAAGGATCCGGCACCGTGGACGAGTATCAGCCCTTCTCCGGCCCCGGCGATCTCGGCGGCGATCCTCTCAACAACCTCAAACCTCGCCGATTCCAGGCGGGCCTTGTCGGTGAGGACGCTTCCCCCGATCTTAAGAATTTTGATCCCGGTCATATCTCGCCCGCCGGATCTTCTACCCTCAGCCCCTGGCAGCCCGTCACCACGGAGAAGGGAACCCCTCTCGCCTGAGAGATGGAGGTCATCGTCCTCAGCACGTTCTCCGGATCTGGTCGGGGGAGGGCTATCATGCATCCGCCGCCGCCCGCTCCCGTCAGCTTGGCGCCGAAGGCCCGGCCCGCGCCTCGGGAGGCGTAGACGAGCTCGGAGAGCTCCCGGGTCCCGACTCCGATCGCCTCCAGAAGGCCGTGGTTGGCGTTCAACATCCCTCCCAGCTCCTCCAGGCGACCGTCTCTGATGCACCCGGGCGCAAGCCTCGATATCTCGCCCATCGCCCGAAATATGGGGTCGACGAACTCCGGATACCTGGACCTGAACCTCTGAACCTTCTCCACCTCGGCCCGGGTGTCGTGAGATCTCCCGGTGAACCCCACCACCAGCCTGATCTCGGGGAGGTCCATCGGCCTCGCCGACCCCTCTACGAACTGATATCCGCCCCGGGCTGCGAGGGCGGTGTCAGTCGGCGAGCCTAGCCCGTCCTGGACCTGCCTCTCGATCCTGTAGGCCTCTTCTGCTATATCGTCTATGGAGAGGTCGAGAGCCAGATGGCAGCTCAGAGCACCCAGGGTGGCAACGACTACGGAAGCCGACGACCCGAGGCCCGAGGCGGAGGGGATCTCCGACACCAGGGTGACCCTGAGATCTTTCGCCCCAAACTCCTTCAAAACGGCGGAGACGTACCTTGTGGCATGAGACGCCCTTCTGCTGACCTCTTCTGTAAGGACGGCAGCTGACATGGGGTCTATGGATATCCCCTCCAGAGCGATCCGAAGGTCCGGCGCCGATATCTCAAGCCTTCCCGGAAGATCTTCGACGGTGGCTCTGACCCTCAGATCCACCGCCGCGCCCAGGGCAGCAGCTCCGGAGACGACGGCGTGCTCCCCGAAGAGGATCACCTTGCCGGGGGCGGAAGCGGTGGTCAGATCTTCGCCTCCTAGATGAAGGCTATCGCCCCATAGCCCACCACCTGGCCATAATCTCCGGTGACGTCGCCGCTGGTGGAGTATCGGAGAAGCTTGCCGCTCTCTGCCCCCAGGATCCTGGACGCGGTTATGGCTGCCGATATGGGGCCGTACCCACAGGATGTGAGGTTCAGACCATAGACGGTCCTGTAGATGGCGGGGACGTCCATCCTCAGGATCGCCTCGATCACCTGGGAGTCCTTCCTCCTCGCATCCTCCTGGGGCTCATAATGGGTGAAGTCGCTGCTGGCGATGATGGTGCAGTCTCTGCCGAGCCTCTTCACCGCCTCGCCGACCGCCTCGCCCACCTCAATGGCCGTCTCTTCGTCCTGCAGTCCCATGGATATGGGGAGGATCTTGAACCCCTGGTACCTGGCCTGGAGGAACGGTATCTGGACCTCCAGGGAGTGCTCGTAGAGGTGGGCCGACTCGTCGACCTCGATGATGCCGCCCAAAAGCTCATCCGCCAGCTCCAGGTCGCATCCCACCTCCCCCAGAGGCGTCATCCACGACTCTTTCGAGAGGGCGACGGGAAGGCCGAGGCCGTGGTGGTTGGGGCCGATGAGGACGTAGGTCTCCCTCTCCGGGAGGATCGAATAGACCTCCGCCGCCACGCCTCCAGAGTAGGTGTAGCCAGCATGGGGGACGACCGCCCCCCGGATCGGGAGAGGGCCTCCTCCGGCGGCATCCCTGAAGGCCTCCTCCAGCGCCTTTACCAGGTCCTCGGGGTGGCGGGGGTAAAACTGGCCTGCCACTGCCGGACGTCTCATCTAATCAAAACTCCATCTCGAAGTCTGAAACCGAGTATCTGAACCTATCTTCCTCTCCCCTCTCCTTGAGGACCTCTTTCGCCAGGAGCCAGTAGATCAGAGTGAGGGCCTTTCTCCCTTTATTGTTGGTGGGTATCACCAGATCGACGTTGGAGGTCAGGTTATTGGTATCGCATAGGGCCACCACGGGAATTCCGACGTCGATCGCCTCGTTTATCGCCTGGCTGTCGCCGCTGGGGTCTGTGACCACCACCACGTCGGGCTCGACGTAGTCATAGAATGTGGGGTTTGTCAGAGTGTTGGGTATGAACCGCCCTACTATCGCCCTGGCTCCGACGGATTTGGAGAACATCGTCGCAGGACGCTGGCCGTACTGCCTCGCCGAGACGACCAGAATCCTGCTCGGATCGTATTTGGCGAGGAACTTGGCCGCGAGCCTTATCCTCTTGTCCGTCGACTGGACGTCGAGGACGTAGAGGCCGTCGGTCCGGACCCTGTAGATGTAATCCTTCATGCTCTTCGTCTTCTGCTGAGTGCCTATGTGTATGCCCGCCGCTAGATACTCGTCTATGGGAATAAGGGTCTCGTATTCTTCCGTTGGCGTTATCACTTCATCATCCAAAAATTTCACCTACCTTGAGGTTCTTCGATCCCGTTTTACGGTTATGGGAACAAATCCCAATCTCATCTCTTCAAGAGCAATTTCGAGGGGGTCTATGGACTCGGTCTTGATCAACACCGGGGCGCCCATCAAAATCTGTAAAGCTCGAGCCCCCACAATTCTGGCGCGTTCGTATCGCGTATATTCTTTATCCATCGAATCCGTCAAGTGGCCACCTCAAAAGAAAGGTTGATGGTGGGGTTGCTGAGATTCGAACTCAGGTTACGGCGTCCCGAACGCCGAGGGATGGACCAGGCTACCCCACAACCCCACACCTTTTTACTGGTACCGCCGAAGCACGTCAACGATCTCCACGTGGGTCAGGAGCATACGACGACAGCAGTAACTTTCGATGCCGAGATCGTCCATCACCTTGCCCGGTGGCTCAGAGTTGATCCGCTCCTTGTACTCCTCCCATACATCAGAAATGACGTTTCCGCACGTGAAACATCGGACAGGAATCAAGCTTCTTCACCTGTAAGACTTCTGATATTTGGCTCTTGCACCGGGGCCGCCGACCTTCTTGCGCTCTTTCTGCCGGTGGTCGTTGACCAGAAGAGACCTGTCGTACTCCATATAAGCCTCTTTGAGGGCGGTGTCCCCGGTCCATTCCACTATCCCACGAGCGATGGCGGTCCGTACAGCGGCAGCTTGACCCATGAACCCGCCGCCGCGTACTTTGACGTCAATGTCGATCCCTGAGACCTTGTCCAGGGCGATCATCACCGGCTCTGCGATCTTCTGTCTGACGAGCTCGGGCTCATAGATCTCCAGAGGTTTGCTGTTGATTCTGATCCTGCCCTTCCCTTCCGTCAATGTGGCCCTGGCGATCGCCGTCCTGGTTTTACCCGACGTGTTGGTTATCTTCATGCTGATCCTCTCAGAATTTGGACCCGAACTTTCGGCTCACGTCGCCGAGTTCCACGTATTTGGCGGTGCCCAGCCGCGTCATCTTTGCAGCCTCGGGCCGCTCGATCTTCATCCCCTCGAACTCCGAGGGAACGCCCACGTATATCTTCAGCCTGGACATCGCTTCGCGACCGCGCTTCGTCTTGTGGGGGAGCATCCCGCGGACCGTCCTCTTCATGATCCTCTCGGGCCGCTTGGGGTAGTGAGGTCCTTTCTCTGTGGAGCCCTTGCCCTTCATCTCTTCGTACTCCCGATAAACGCTCTCCCTTCGACCTGAGATTATGGCCTTCTCGGCGTTGACTATGGCGATCTCCTCTCCGGCGAGGAGCTTGGTGGCGGCGAGGCTTGCCAGACGTCCCAGGATCATCCCAGATGCGTCGATAATCATCAGATCACCTTAAAATAATTATGCCGGAACCCTTTGGATTCTTTTCGGCCAGCTCTTCTATCTTGAGACATTCGCCACCGGCCGACTTTATCTTCGATGCTGCCTGCCCACTGAAATGGAGGGCTGCAACTGTCACCTTGTGATCGATATCTCCCGACCCCAGCACATTCCCCGGGACGAGAACCAGGTCATCGGGGACGGTGTGCCTGTTGATCTTGCTGACATTTACGGCGGCGTAATTCCGCCTGGGCTTCTCGAGCCTCGTGGCGACGTCGCGCCAGATCGGCGTCCCGCTCTCCCGGGTGGCGGCCTTGAGATGGCCGATGAGGGCGACCAATCTCGGGTTTGTCTTCTTTATCATCTTCATCCTAATCCTCCGCAAATAGCCTCCTTTCGGGAGGCCGACTCACGCGCTAAGCCCGCGTTCGGACGATCAAGTCCATGCGCCAGAGAGGGGACGAGAGCTCGCTCCCTCTGCGGATCGCTACAACCACCTGATTAACAGTATTTAAGGGTTTTCACCCCCAAAACCCGCCGCACCTCCGGACAGAAGCCGACCGGGCAGAGTACCGAAATTATTTTATCTATATCGAGCGTTAACTTCTACATAAAATGGCTGACATAATCCTGGCATTATCGGTGGCTTTGGGCTTCCTCCTCGGGGTATGCAGCGGCCTGACACCGGGGCTTCACACCAACAATTTTGCAGCCCTGATGCTCGCCCTATCCCCCGCCTTCCTCGAGATGGGTTTTCATCCCTTCGACCTCGCGGCGGCGATCCTGGCGGCTAGCGTAGCCCACACCTTCCTCGACATAATCCCCTCGATATTCATAGGAGCTCCAGACGCCGATACGGCCCTCGCAGTCCTTCCCGGCCACCAGATGATGCTCGACGGGAGGGGGATAGAGGCAGTCCGCCTCTCGGCCCTGGGGAGCGCCTCCTCAATCCTGGTGGCCCTGGCGCTTATAGTTCCCCTCTCCCTCCTCTTCGGAACCTTCTACGAGACCTTCATGGACCACGTTGCCATCGTCCTCCTGGCGATAGCAGCCCTCATGATCCTGACGGAGAGGGGTAGGGTGGTGGAAGGACAGGGTTCTCTCGTACACCTGAAGTACAAGATCTTCGCCCTCGCCCTCTTTTTGACGAGCGGCTACCTAGGCCTATTCGCCTTCGGCCACCAGGACCTCGCCCGCTCGCCATTGGGCTTCCGCCCCGAGGTCCTCCTCCCCCTCCTCGGCGGCCTCTTCGGCGCCTCGATCCTTCTATTGAGCCTGGCCTCAAAATCCGAGATCCCGGCCCAGAGGGAGACGGGCTTCGACCTTCCAGCCCGGACGATCGGAAGGTCGGCCTTCCTCGGAGGGCTGGCGGGGTCGGTGGTGGCCTGGGTCCCGGGGGTGACTCCGGCGGTGGCCACCGTCGTCACCAGGCTCGGGTCCCAGGGGTCGGACCGGGAGTTTCTGGTATCCGTATCCGGGGTGAACACCGCCAACGCCCTCTTCACCCTGGTGGCGCTCCTCGTCGTCGGAAGGGCCAGGAGCGGGGCCGCCGTCGCCGTAGAGGAACTGGTGGAGATGGACGGCCGCATCCTCCTGGTGATGGTGACCATAGTCCTCTTCGTCTCGATCCTCTCCTACTTCGCAACCCACTCCGCCGGAAGGGCGGCGGCGAGGATGGTGAGAAGGCTCAACTACAGGATGATCTGCATCTCGGTCCTGGCCTTTCTGACGGGGATTACCTTCTGCTTTGCAGGCCCCTTCGGCCTCTTCCTCTATTTCGTCTCCGCGGTGGTGGGGCTTGTGGCCCCCTTCGCCGGGATAAGAAAGACCCACGCCATGGGGGTCCTGATGGTGCCGCTCCTCGCCTACTACCTCTGATCTGCGGCCCCGAATCTGCGGGCCTAAAAAGAGTCGTGGACCTCGCTGACGGATATGGAGGCCATCCCCAGCTCCCGGAGGTGGTGGGCCATCATATTCGCCCTCCTCCCCTCGGGATGGTATATCAGGGCAGCCTCGGGGGAGATCTTCTCCACCATCCTCATCAGACCCTTGAAGTCCAGGTGGTCACTGAGCCTGATCTGAGTGAAGGGGAGGTCGCTCCTGCCGGTGAGGACGTACTTTCGGTCCGACTTCACCCTGGAGAGCTCCCAGGGGGTGACGACGTTAAGGTCGGTCCCGTTCTCCTCCATCGGCGAGAGGGGGCCGAAGTCGGGCAATAGCTCCCTGGTGAGGGCAAGGCTCTTATCGTCCATGCCCACCGGATCTTTGCAGCCGAGGGCGCGGATTAGGGATATGGCCCTCTGGGCCTTGCCGAAGGCGTAGGCTCCGAAGGTGGCGCCGCTCTCGACGGCGTCGCCGAAGCCGACGATGTCGTCCTCGAACCTGCATGAAGGGTCCCAGGGGTCGCCGTAGTTCGCCTCCGTCACCAGCAGGTCGCATTTGGGGAGGTTCTCGTAGTTTTTGACGTCCCCGGTGACCAGAACCCGAGTTCCCACCTCCGTCTCCCAGCCGAAGGCGACGGAGCCTATGGTGTGGCCCGTGGAGTAGGTCTTCAACTCCAGCTCGTCGACGACGATGGACCCACCAACCGGGAAGGTCCGCCCCTCGTAATTCCGCTCGTGCCTGATCTCCAGGGCCCGGGCAGTCTCCCGCGAGGCCAGGGAGTCCGGAGATATCATGGCAGATTTTCCGTAATGGTCGCTGTGGGCGTGGGTTATGAGGTAGGCGTCGGGCTGGACGGAGCTTTTGGGCGAGCGGCTGGTGTCGATGGAGAATAGGTGGGAGTCGAACCTGAGGGACAGGTGCGGCGCGGGCCTCCCGCTCCTGTTCAGCCTCCGAAAGGGGACGACCCCCAGGTCCTTGAAGATCTCGTCTTCCGTCAAACTCCCTCCATGTTGATGGGGGTTTGGCCGGAAGGGGATAAATATCTGACCCCCAAATGCCGCCCGAATCCGATAAAAAAATTTTTGGTAATTCCAGGCCCCTAGCCACCTTCCGCCCCCCCCTTCCGGATCCTGCGAGAGATCCTCTAAAACGAACCTCCCGCCCTTCTCCTCATCACCATCTTTCTGATCTCCTCTCCGATGAGGACGGTGCTGGCGACGGCCATCATGGTGATCCAGTCCGCTGCCGAGAGGGATACGGATCCAAGAGCCGTGTTGAAGAACGAGAGCTCCGTTGCCAGGACCTGGAGTACCACGGAGGCGACGATCGCTATTACCAGGTTTCTGTTGCTGAAGAGCCCCAGGCTGAATATAGACTGGGTCTTGGACCTGCAGTTGAGGGCGTTGAAGACCTGGAACATCGCCATGGTGATGAATCCCATCGTCTGGGCCCGGATCAGGTCGCCGTTGTTCCACTCCTGGGTGAATACGTAGAGGGTCCCCACCGCCATGATGAAGGCGATGAAGAGCGTATTCAGGACGATATCTCGATTGATGATATTCTCCGCTGGGTCCCTCGGGGGCTGGTCCATAACATCCCTCTCCTTCGGCTCCATCGCCAGGTTTACGACGAGGATTCCGTCTGTCACCAGGTTCACCCAGAGGATCTGCACAGGGGTGAATATGAGGACGTTCAAAGCGAGGAAGAGGAGCGAGGCCGTTATGGCGAGGACCTCACCGGCGCTGGTGTTGATCAGATACCGGACGACTTTCCTTATGTTCTGGAATATCACCCGCCCCTCTTCGACGGCGTTGACGATGCTCTGGAAGTTGTCGTCGGTGAGGATCATGTCGGCAGTCTCCTTGGTGACGTCCGTCCCGGTGATCCCCATGGCGATGCCGATCTCGGCGACCTTCAGAGCCGGAGCGTCGTTGACCCCATCGCCGGTCATGGCGACGATGTGCCCTTTACGCCTCAGAGACTCGACGATCCTGTGCTTGTGCTCGGGGGAGACCCGAGCGAAGACTGCGGCGTCTTCCATCACCGCGTCCAGCTCGGAATCATCCATCCCGTCGAGGTCGGAGCCTGTATACGCCTTCGAATCGCCCTCGGCGATCCCCATATCCCGGGCGATCGCCTCCGCGGTTATCTTGTGGTCGCCGGTGGCCATGACGATCTTGATCCCCGCCTTCTTGGCGACGGCGATCGCCTCGATTGCCTCGGGCCTGGGGGGGTCCATCATCCCTGAGAGCCCCGAGAAGGTCAGGCCGGAGGGTCCGGCCTCCTTGAACCCGGCGACCTCCTCCTTGCCGATGGTCTTGGAGGCGAAACCCAGGACCCTCAAGGCGTCGGCAGCCATCTGGGAGCTCATATCCAGGATCTTCTCCTTATCCGCCTCCCCCAGATCTCGCTCCTCGCCATCGACGAGGATCGCTGAACAGATCCCCAGGACCGTCTCCGGCGCTCCCTTCAGGCAGACCTCAACGCCGCCCTCGCTCTCATGGAACGTCGCCATGTACCGTTTGTCCGGATCGAAGGGGATCTCGTCGATCCTCGGGGAGGCGTCCTCCAGATCCTCTTTGGGGAGGCCCGCCTTGGCGGCGGCGACGACGAGGGCGCCCTCCGTCGGGTCCCCCTGGATCTCCCAACGCTCGCCGTCTTCGTCCTCCCTGGACCTGAGGCTTGAGTCGTTGCAGAGGGCTGCGATCCGAAGGAACGTCGCTAGACCCCCGTCCTCTTTGGGGTCCACCTCCGAGCCGTCGACCTCGAAGCTCCCCTCGGGCTTGAACCCCACCCCCGTCACCGATACGGTCCGGTCCGAAAGGAAGATCCTCTGGACGGTCATCTGGTTGGTGGTGAGGGTTCCCGTCTTGTCGGTACAGATGGCGGTGACGGAGCCGAGGGTCTCGACGGCGTCGAGCTTCCTCATTATGGCGTGGCGCTTCGCCATCCTGCTCACCCCCACCGCCAGGGCCACCGTAATGGCGGCGGGAAGGGCCGCAGGGATCGCCGAGACGGTCATGGCGAGGGTGAAGAGGAAGGCGTCGATCAGCTCAAAGCCCCGGTAATAGGTTATGGAGAAGGTGAGGCCGCCGGCGAGGATGGCGAGAACCATTATCTTTCTGCCCAGGTCCAATGTCCGCTTCTTCAAGGGGGTCGCCGATTTCTTGGTCTTGGTGAGCATATCGGCGATCTTTCCCATATCCGTCGCCATCCCCGTCGCGAATACGACCGCCTTCGCCCTCCCCCGGGTGACGATCGTCCCCGCGAAGATGATGTTATCGATCTCGACCTCGGATAGCTTCGCCTCCGCCGGGGGATTCAGACATATCTCGGAGTCGACGCACTTCTTGGCGGGGACCGACTCGCCGGTGAGCATCGACTCGTCGATCTCGAGGTTTGCTGCCTCGACGATCCGCGCGTCGGCGGGGACCTTGGAGCCCGCCTCCACCAGGATGACGTCGCCGATGACGATCTCCCTCGCCTTGATCCTGACCTTTCTGCTCTCCCCACCGTACCCTTCCCCGGCTCCCTCCCCGCCCTCGCCGTAGATCCGCAGGACGTCGGCCTCGGGGGCGGCGTGGGACATGAGGGCGGATATCGCCTCTTCGGCCTTGAACTCCTTGAGGAAGCCCAGGGCGGTGTTGAGGACGATGACGGCGAAGATGACGGCGGCGTCTATCCGCTTCCCGGCGAGGAGGGATATGACCACCGCCACCGCCAGGACGATGATGATGGGGTTTTTGATCTGGGAGATGAGGATCTCAAGCCAGGTCGCCCCCTTCCCCTCTTCCAGCTCGTTGGGGCCGTGATCTTGGAGCCTCCTCGTCGCCTCCTCCGAGGTGAGGCCCTTCTCCCTCGATCCCAGCCGCTCGAAGACCTCTTCTATGCCGAGAGCATACCAGCCGTTCTTTTCATCGATACCCATATGAGCAGTCTCCTGATCTGACTATAACCCCAGGATGGGATGCGCCCCCTATCCAGAAAGATGACGGTTTATTTCTAAACATCGACGACGCCGCCCCTCCAGGAAGAGGGATGGCGACCGTCTGAGATACGACCCCGGCCTTTATTGGCTTCTTATGATTTAAATAACTAGCAGAAGGAGGGGGAGGGGCGACGGAGATGCCGTGAATGACGTGATCTTCTGTAGTTAGAGAGTATGGTTCCATTTTGTCTTTCTACAGATGAGAAACTTTTTTTTACCCACAGGGCCAGAGAGATCCGGGCGTTGTTTGAATGAGCGAGCTGAATACTACCGGTGAAAATAGTGTCATACGCTACTGGAAGATAGCACCTGGCGAAGATGCTTGGCAGTGGAAAGATTGTCGAGAAAACGGTTTTATCGCTGTGGGATGGGACGAAATCGGTGACGTCTCGCGACTGAGCAAAACCGAGTTTGAGTCTAAACGAAGCAAACTCGATTCTCAATATGAAGGCTGGGGTAAGGTAGGACTTGAACAGCTGTGGAAATTCGCACATAATATCAAAAAAGGCGATCGAATTGTCGCCAATCGCGGAACCACTACGGTGTTGGGCATAGGTACCGTCGTAGGACCGTACTATTTCGTTAATGACGAGGACTTTGGGCACAGACTGCCGGTAAAATGGGATGATCTTAAGCCACGGCTGGTTAAAGAATCGGGTTGGCGCAGAACTCTGATCGAACTCGACCGTGAAAAGTTTGAGAGAATTCTAAACAGCACATTTAGTCCTCAAATTCAGCAATTGAGCAGATCCTATTGGATCTTTCAGTCTAATCCTAAGTATTATGATCTGGAGAAGAACCTTGAAGGGATAAAAGAAGAAGATCTAGATAATTTTAACTGGACAGTTAATCAATACGCAAATCAAATCCAAACCGGTGATGTAGCTTATCTCTGGACATCGGGGAAAGATGCCGGCATTCTTGCAGTTGCGACGGTGATATCTGATCCATATTACATGTCGGAGGTGGATGAAGAATTCATCAGCGATAAAAAGAAGGAGGAGGGAAAACAGCAGTGGGTCGATCTTCGCATAGACCATATACTGCCTGAAAGGATTAGGCGGGATGACCTTATCGATCATCCTACACTAGGATCAATGCAGATAATAAGGCGACCTCAAGGGACGAACTTCATGGTAACGAATGAAGAAGCAGAAGCTCTTAACGCTTTGATTAATAGAAAGCCTCCTGAAGTGTACTCCTTACACCAACTCGCCGAAGATACCGGCTTCGACCTCGAAACCTTAGACCGCTGGGTCCGCGCCATAAGAAGGAAGGGCCAGGCCGTCCTCTACGGTCCGCCGGGGACGGGAAAAACTTACGTCGCCGAGCATCTCGCAAGATACCTCATCGGCGGAGAAGACGGCTTCACCGACCTCGTCCAGTTCCATCCCGCCTACGCCTACGAGGACTTCATACAGGGGATAAGGCCCCAGTCGGACGACGACGGCGGCCTGAGTTACCCCATCGTTCCAGGGCGGTTCCTGGAGTTCTGCGAGCGGGCCGAATCTCGGCGTGGGACCTGCGTTCTTATCATCGACGAGATCAACAGGGCGAACCTCTCCCAGGTCTTCGGGGAATTGATGTACCTCCTCGAATACCGGAGCCGTTCGATCCCCCTCGCCGGAGGCAGAAGGCTAGGGATTCCCGAGAACGTCCTCATCATCGGGACGATGAACACCGCCGACCGATCGATAGCCCTGGTGGATCACGCCCTCCGGCGGCGCTTCGCATTCCTGCGCCTCCAGCCAAATCACAAGGTTCTGCTCAAGTATCACCAAAGTCGGAATACGGGCTTTCCCGTAGAGGGGCTGATCGGGGTCCTGCGCCGATTGAACGCCCAGATCAATGACCCCCACTATGAAGTCGGGATATCCTTCTTCCTCCAGGACGACCTCGACGAGGAGATCGAAGACATCTGGAAGATGGAGATCGAGCCCTACCTCGACGAGTACTTCTTCGACAGGTCCGATAAGGCCGAAGAGTTCCGGTGGGATAAGGTGGACAGAGAGATCGCCCCATGAGATCAAACGAGCTTCAGCGGATCGAGCTGAAAGAGTACGAGACCCGGAGATTTCCCAAGACAGAGATCTCCGAAGAACTCGGCTTGAAGATCTGGCAGAGCTACGGCAAACAGATATCGATAGATGAGCCGTCCTTCAAGAACGGGAGAGAGTGGGATCTGACAGCCAACGGCTGGGCGGGTCACATACCCCTGACGCCTGAGCTTGAGATCGCCCTATTGCCGAAGGTGGATATAAAGAATCTATTCGGGATGCTGGAGTACGCCTACCGGCTCAAAAGCTTCAAGTTTCTCGATGGCCTAACGGACTGCGATTCTCTGAAGGATTTCTACGAGACCTTGGCCAATTTCCTCGCCCTGCGGGTCCTCGACCGGGGGCGGAAGGGCTTCTTTCGATCTTATCAGCCCCGCAGAGACAAAATCCCCTACGTCCGCGGCCGCTTCGACGTCAGAAGAAGCTGCCAAAAACCCTGGGACGTCTTGCCAGAATGCTCCTACGAGGAGCACACCTCCGACGTCGAGGATAACCAGATCCTCGTCTGGACCCTCCAGCGGATTCTAAAAAGCGGTGCGTGCACCGAGCGATCCCTCCCCCAGGTCCGGAGGGCCTATCAGTCTCTTCGGGGGCTGACGACCCCGGTTCCCTGCGACCCCCAAGATTGCGTGAGTCGGCTTTACAGCCGCCTGAACGAGGACTATCAGCCGATGCACGCCCTATGCCGCTTCTTTTTGGAGCAGAGCGGACCGTCTCACCGGGTCGGAGGCCGTACGATGATCCCCTTCCTGGTGGAGATGGCAAAGCTTTACGAGCTCTTCGTCGCCGAATGGCTGAAAGCGAACACTCCGCCGGATTTTGTTGTCGAACCCCATGATGAAGTCGTCATCGGCCCAGGGGGGAGGATCAGGTTCAACATCGATCTTGTGGTCTATGAAAGAGGATCGCAGAAGGCGCTCTTCGTCCTCGACACCAAATACAAAGCTCCGGACCATCCGGGAAACGACGACATCAGCCAGGTGGTGACATACGCAACCACCAAAGACTGCGATGAGGCGGTGCTGATCTATCCCAAGCCGCTAAACATGGACGTGATGATCGGCAAAATTAGGGTTCGAAGCCTGGCATTCTCCTTGGATGGCCACCTCGAAGTGGCTGGCCGGAGGTTTCTGGAGGACCTATTTTCGGGCGTAGAACGGTGAGCCGACGCCCCAGGCGATCAGCACCGCCGCGCCCCGCCCCTCTTCCTCTCGGCGGTCCGGTCGCGGTAGCGGACCTGGTGCCAGTCGTCGATCTCCCAGAGGTCGAGGGCCCGCTCCTCCTCCTTCAGGTACCCCCGGGCCCTATCCATCAGCTCGTCCCAGTCGACGAGACGGCCGTCGAAATCCGGCCCCTCGACGCAGGCGAGCAACGTCTGCCCGCCGACGTTGACCCGGCAGGCTCCGCACATCCCGGTCCCGTCGATCATGATCGGCATCAGGCTCACCCTCGTCTCGACGCCGGAGGGGGCCGCCGCCCGGGAGCAGGACATCATCATGAAGGTGCAGCCGACGAGGTAGACCCGGTCGACCTCCTCGGAGGCCAGGACCTCCTTCAGGGGGTCTTTCGCCCACCGGGCGGTCCCCGCGGCCCGGTCCCCCGAGGCGACGATCAGCTCGTCGGATACCTCCTCCAGCCTGTCGAGCCAGAAGAGGCTCTCGCTCCAGAGGGCCTCGACGATGTATATCACCCGGTTTCCCGCCTCTTTCAGGGCCTCTGCCAGGGCCCGGCCAGGCCCAGTGCCGAAGCAGCCGCTGACGACGACGACCGTCCCGTACTTGCCCACCTCTGCGGGCCGACCCAGGGGTCCGGCGAGGTTTGCGATATTATCTCCAGCTGAGAGGAGGCCGAGCTTCTTGGTCGAGAGGCCCAGCTCCTGGAAGACGAGGGTCACCGTCCCCTTCTCCCGGTCCCAGTCGGCGGCGCTCATGGGTATCCTCTCTCCGGCCTCGTCGACCCGGAGGATCATGAACTGCCCCGGCAGGATCTTCTCGGCGATCTCCGGCGCCCTGATCTCCATAAGGGTGAATCCGGGGGCCAACGTCTCTTTTCGGAGGATCTCATTCGGGACCGAGCCGACGGACCTTTCGCAATCGGTTTCTTCCATGAAGGTTCACCAGCCTCTCCGGTCCGGACCCTTCGTCGGACCCTTCCGATTGGTAAGGGCGGGTCCGGACCTCATCATAGCTCCATCTGCACTCTTGCTCCACTTTATCTCTCGTCGGTCTCATCGATGGTTGAAATAGTTTCCCAACGATTTCATTCATTTATTCAAAAAAATGATCCCAAAAGGGCTTGTGATCTGAATAATCTCCTTCGGTGCTCGCTACATGTTAAATTGAGATCGCTATTTTTGAACTCGTACCAGGGTGGTGATCGTTCGCCTGGAATGGGGGGACGGGGGGCAGGTACAGGGAGAGGTACGGGGTATGAAGGATGGGGGCAGGGTCTGCCTCTGGAAAAGGTTAATACCGGTGGAGGGGTAAAGTCCTCCCCGTGGGCTCGTAGGGTAGAGGATATCCTAGCGGGCTTCGGAGAGGAGCCTCGAAGAAACCCGCTGACCTGGGTTCGAATCCCAGCGGGTCCGTCCACCTTTTTTCCTCATCCCGATCCATTCGATCCGCGACCGTCGGAGGGGCGCCCCCCCCCAGCAGAAAACCCTTTTTGCCAACAGCTCCATCAGAGTTGCAGAGGTGAGGGTTTGTTCGACCTTCTGGGAAAAAAGAAGCTGGAAGATGAGATAGAGCGGCTGCGGTCCCGGGTGAGAGAGCTACAAGAGGAGAACGGCTCCCTCGCCCTCCAGATCGAGAGGCGGGAGGATAAGATCAGGAAGCTGGCGGCCGCCTCCCAGGAGGCGAGCCTCGCCCTGAAGGCCGCCGAGCAGAGGATCGCCGCTCTCCAGGAGCGGGACGAGAAGGCGGTCGGGAAGGAAGATCTCCCTCGGAGAGAGGATAGGTCGAGCAGCTTCCTTTCGCCGAGAGAGACGGAGCAGCTCCTCGATCGGCTGGACGGCCAGCGGTCGAATTATGACGACCTCCTATCCGCCTACCTGGCCCCCGGATCTGCGGGAGAGGACCTCCCCCCGGAGGTCGGCTATCTGGTGAAGAGGGCCGGCTCCGACCGGGGGGTCGCCGTCTTCACCGATCCCCTCCTCTTCACCGTCGCCCTCGTCCCCCCGTTCCCCATTGAAGAGTCCAAGATCGCATGGGCCGGGTCCTTTCAGACCGGACCCTTGAGAGAGATGCTGGACTGCCCCGTCCTGGTGGTAGCGGCCCATGCCGGGGAGACCCTCCTGGGTCTCGCCCTGGGAAGAGAGGGATTCCAGGAGACCGCCATCGTCAAGAGCACCGTAAAAGAGAAGCACACCAAGGGCGGCTGGTCCCAGAAGAGGTTTGAGCGGCTTAGGGAGGAGGACATCCGACAGCACGCCGACCTCGTCGTCGAGAGGCTCCCTGAGATCCTGAAAGGCCGCCGGTCCATCCCCGCCCGGGCCGTCGTCAGCGGCGAGCCCACACTCTTGAAGATGATAGTTCCCTCTTTGGAGCTGCCGGTCCTCGAGGCGAAGATCGGCCGCTTCGACAGGAAGGACCCGGAGAAGATCCTGGAGGAGGTCTACGGATTCGTCTGCCTCCGGAGATGATACGATTGGGAGGGTTTTATTGATGAGAGACTGGGGAAAGGAGAAGGCCGCATCCGATCCGGACGCTGAGAGGGAGGAGCTGGAACGGCTCGCGAAGGACTGGGACTGGCACGTCCGGAGGGCCGTGGCCTTAAACTCGAGCGCGCCCGTCGAGATCTTGCGAAATCTCGCAAAAGACCAGGTCCAGTGGGTCCGGGAGGCTGTGGCGGCGAGCCCTCGGGCCGATCGGGAGATCCTCGATATCCTCTCTGAAGACGGCGACGGCTTCGTTCGGGCCGCAGTCGCATTGAACCAAGCTGCATCCCCCGAGATCCTATCGAACCTCGCCGAGGACGAGATGATGGACTATGACTACTCCCTCTCGAAGAACCGCTACATCACTCAGGAGGCCGTGGCCAAAAACCCGAACTCCCCAGAGGAGGTGATCGAAAACCTCTCCGAGCACGGAGACGAGGGCGTCCGGACCGCCGCCGTCTCAAATCCGAAAGTACCAAAAGAGATCCTCTTCAAGAGGAAGACCGACCACTCCTGGACCGTCAGGACGGCGGCGGCGAAAAACCCAGCGGTCACCGCCGAGGTACTGGACGATCTCGCCACGGACAGGATTCAGGACGTCCGGGCGGCCGTCGCCAAGAACCCAAAAACCCCGGCCCAGGCCCTCGCCAGCCTCGCCGCCGACCGGGACGTGGAGATTCGGGTCGCCGTCGCCGGAAACCCCAGTGCAGACCCCGATACCCTGAATCTCCTATCCCGGGACTGGGCCTGGAAGGTGAGGGAGACGGTGGCGAAGAACCCGGCGACTCCGGAAGGGGTGGTGAAGACTCTCGCCGGGGACCCAGATCAGAGCGTAAAGAAGGCGGCGAGGTCGAGGCTTGGGGACGGACCCTGAAAGAAAAAGAGAGAGAGATCAAGTGAAGAGAGAGGGTGAAGAGGGCCTTTCCAACCCCATACCTCACCCCACCAGAAGGTCCGCGAGCCGCTCCACCTCCTCCACCTTCATCTGGAACTCCTCTCCGGCGAGCCCCGCCCTGAAGATCTCCTTGGTCTCGGGTATCGCCGCCGCCACCCTCGTTCCGTCGAGAGACTCGAGCATCGCCGCCTTCCTCTCGTCGTCGACCCGGTTGAGGACGAAGTAGAGGGGCTTATTGATCTTCTCGGAGATCTCGGCGATCTTCTTGGAGAGGAGGATCGACTCGAAGGAGGGGTCCAGGACGGCGAGGATGGCATCGCACCCGGCCTCGACGCCCCTGCCGAAGTGCTCGATCCCCGCCTCGGTGTCGACGATCACCATATCCTTCTCGCCGACCGAAAGGTTGTCGAGGAACCTCTTTGCCAAAACTCCCATGGGGCAGGCGCACCCCTCCCCGAAGTCGTGGATCTTCCCGATGGCCAGAAGCCTGATCCCCTCCTTCTCCGTCGTCGCCCCGGCGGGGATCTCGTCCATCGTCCATCTCCCATCGAAGAACCCAGGACTTTCGCCACCTGGAGACCGCCTGCCCATCTTCTCCTTAACACCCCTTTTTCCGCCGAAGTGGTCCATGAGAGTGGGAGGAAGCTCCATCCCCAGCTGCCGGTGGAGGCCGTAGTTCGACTCGTCGCTGTCGACCACCAGAACGTTGTATCCTCTCTGGGCCATGCTCTTGGCGAGAAGGGCAGCGACGGTGCTCTTGCCGCTGCCGCCTTTTCCGCATACCAAAACTTTCATCCTTAGCACATACCGCATTATCCCATAAATCTCGTTCGCTCATCCCTGCCGTTATGCTGCTGGCATCGATTATATTCAAGGGGCAGAATCATTGGATTTAGGCGGATGGAGAAAAATGGCCTTTGACCTCTGGCGGTCCGGATGAAGAGAGGGACGTAGAACGACCTGCTCAGCCCCCCTCTATACCACCCGTTGACGCCAGATCGATCGCTTCCGCCCGTTCGGAGATCATGCTGTAGGAGCGGCGGGATAGGGGCCGAAGATGAGGCTCGGCCCCACCCCCGTCTCCCGGGATTTGAAGGTGACTTTGTAGTCGGTGTCGCCGACGGCCAGGAGGAGGAAGGATATCTTCCCGCCCTCAGCCCCCTTGAGCTGCTCGGAGACGTCGAAGGTGAATACCTCATCGCTGCCGAAGTTCATCCCCACCTGAGCGAGGTCGACGTCCTCGCCGCCGGTGATCAAGAAGAAGGTGGCGAGGATGTTCAACGCCAGGGCCGTAGGGCTGGAGCTCTCGGACCATTCGGAGGTGACCGGCGCCATGAATATCCCGGCCATCTCGTCGCCGATCTTCTCCACCGACTCCGCCTTGAGGACGAGGACGGCGACGTCGTCGGCCCCGACCTCAAGGCCAGATAGATCGAACTGGATCATCACCATCCCGGGGAATTCCTCTTCCAGTCCATCGCCGCCCACAAGGTACATCGATACCAGCCGATCGTCGTTGTAGGCCTTCCCTGCCGTCAGGTCGACGTAGAGGTCGGCGGTGGCGGCAAGGACCTTCATGGAGGTCGAGAAGGAGGAGGGCGCCCCGACGTCAGCCCCCCCGACCGGGGAAGCCAGGGGCAGGGGTTCGGCCTCAGGGGAAAGCTCTTCGGGAGCCGTCTCGCCTTCGCCGTTCTGGATGGCTAAAGCGCCCGCCTCTTCTATCTCGTCAGACTCCATTTCGGCAGCATCATCCTCGATGCTGACGGTCGCGTTGGCGCCATCCACCGAAGAAGCTTCATCTACGAGGGATGAGATATCGTTCTCATCCCCTTCAACGCCTTCCAACAGATCCGTCTCGGGGAGATCGTCCCCTTCTGCCGACGCCATCGATGAGGCGGCAAAGACCGAAAGGACGATCATGATGCGAAATAACTCTCTATACATATCGAACTCATCTCCCTTTATCAGAATTATCAGAGCTTAGCTTGAATAAATCTCTTTCCATAGAAAATGACGGAAGACTGGCACCTTCCCCGAGTCGTCTCAAAAACGCAGCTCCTGGATTCGGTGCCGCCGGTCGGGATACCCCCCGTCTTCGGATCTCCGCATGGCGGCTCGCCGACCCCACCCCCACCCCCCACCCACACCCAAAGAACAAGTAAACTTAAATAAGAACAAAATATTTGTACCAAAAATGTTTGCTATAAGTAAAGATTAATTGATTAAGCGGTGGGATCTCCGAGCCTTCCGACCTTTTCCGCCCGATGGCATCTGGTCAATGCGTCTCGATCCTGCAAGACCGGATCCTGAGCCCTCGTCCTCTGGGATGGGATCGGGGCGCCGGCCTCTGAGGGACTTTTTTCGAGTTAATTGTAACTGATTTAAGAGAAGATATGAACAATTTCCTAATTTTAAGGATAAATCAGACTTAGAAAAACATATATAGCAAAAAATGCCATGTATGCCCCAAATTATAGCAGAAAGAATCGGAGGAGGGATGAAGACGGTAAGTACAGGGACGATTATGAGGATCACGGCGGCGCTCCTGGTGATGCTGGCGGCCACAGCCCCGGCATGGGCAGCGGGAAATCCGGCGGGTTACTACATGAAGAACACACAGACTCTGGAGCAGGACGTGGAGGGAGAGGGTTATGCCATGGTGTATCAGAAGGTGAACACCAATACACTCCAGCTGAAAAACTACATGCACGGCAGCGGGAATATGGACGCTGCGATCCTGTTGAGCTCGAATCAGAGCAAGGGTATGTATTACCCCCAAGACCGGGATACCCTCAGGTATTTGGCCGCGAAGTATCCCGAAATGAGCGATATATCCTTCGTCGAGCAGAACGAGATGACCTACTCGCCGATTGCGATGGTCTACGGGACGGGGTATTACGAGAAGAACCCTATAGTCTACAATTCCAAGCTGAAGGAGAGGACCGAGGCCAAGAACTATGACGGCAGCGCTTGCAGTAGTACTAATAGTCTAGGTGTCTCGATGCTCCACCAGATCGAGTACGCTTCGGCGTTCAAGAAGGACATAGGAGTCGAACTAAAGAACGAAGAAAAGAGCTCCGGATACAGCTCAAGTCCCAAAAATGGACTCACCAGCACCAGCATGAAGATCGAGGAGGAAGTGATCGAAGGAGCTGTGCATATCGGTCAGCTCATGACGAAAGATAGCGAGGGATGGAAGAAACCCCTCATCGAGATCGACGAGAACTACATCGGGACCTTCAGGATCACCAAAGATATGGAGATCAGCACCAGCTGCACGGGCTCCAAACCGAGGGCTGACTGGCTCTCCTGCTGCTTCGGCGGCTACGACGGGATGGACGATGGCGACAAGCTCTGGGGCGAGGAGGAGGTCTTCGACTGCACATGTCGGGACGTCGCCTGGGAAGACGCCTGGAACGACACATCCCAGGCCCAGCACTGCAGAACCTGTTGATCAAAGATCACGATGGTAAACGAGAGGCGCTTGACGCCGATGGCCCAAGCGCCGCTCCCTCCAACTTATTTTTGTCTTCAATTTTTAGCCCGAGGATAGAGCTGCCGCGGGGAGGAAACCTATCTCCTCCACCAGAAACTGGCCGACTTCCCCCAGGAGGAAGTCTATGAAGACCTTCTCGCCGGCGTCGGGCTCGTCCCAGGTGATGACGTAAAGGGGACGGGTGAGGGGATAGGTCCCGTTCCTGATGCTCTCGGCGGTGGGGACGACCCCATCGTAGGCGACCGCCCGGAGGGGGCCGTCCTGGACGTAGTTGAAGCCGAGGTAGCCGATGGCCTTATCGCTCTTGGTTATGGCGGTCTTCATCTCGGCGTTGTTCTGGGTGTATGTGTCGGCTCCCAGGGTCTCCGTCGCCAGGTTCCCCATCACCATCTCGTTGAAGAGGTCGCCGGTCCCCGAGCCGACCATCCGGGCGACGGCGTAGATCTCCAGATCGGGCCCCCCCAGATCC
This sequence comes from Candidatus Methanocrinis alkalitolerans, assembly GCF_029167205.1. NCBI lineage: Archaea > Methanobacteriati > Methanobacteriota > Methanomicrobia > Methanotrichales > Methanotrichaceae > Methanocrinis > Candidatus Methanocrinis alkalitolerans. The sequence continues at coordinate 22,728 of NZ_JARFPL010000019.1, read as the reverse complement.
TTCCAGTTCGTAACGTTCCCGTCGTATATCCCCCGGAGCTGTTCCCTCGTCAGGTTCGTAACGCCTCCATCGTATATCGATCGGCTGACGGCGATGCATATGGCGTCGTAGCCTATCAGATATTCCCTGAAGTTGTCGCCGTAGAGGGCGACCTCCTCTTCCCTCACCTCCCGGGAGGACATCCCGATGTCGGAGAAGCCGCTGGCCACGTTCTTTATCCCCACCCCGGAACCGCCGACGCCGCTGACGGTCACCATGATATCGCTATGAAGAATGTTGAACTCCTCGGCGGAGACCTCCACCAGGGGCATCACCGTAGTCGACCCGGTGACGGTGACCGTCTCAAAGCCGATGGCCCAGGAGGTCTCCGCCAGGGCGAATAGTACCACCACTGTGCAGACGAGCGCCAAAGAGGACGGTTTGTTCAATAGATCACTCCCTTCAGTAGAACTGCTCGTACTATATGATATTTGTTGTGGGAGTGGGAGAAAGATAACCGGAGATCTTCCAAAGTTACGACATGCTCTGGGAAAAGAGGGGAGAGGGTTGGAGGAGGTCACCTCACCCGGCGGTAGAGGGTGGTCCTCTCGACGGGGACCCTCCCGTTCCTCTCGATCAAGTCGCAGAACTGGCGGGGGGTCATCCACTCCCCCTCCACCGCCCCCGCGGTCCGGGATATATTCTCCTCCATCAGGGTCCCCCCCAGGTCGTTCACCCCCCAGAAGGTCGCCTTCCCCGCCATCTCCCGTCCCAGCTTCACCCAGCTCGCCTGGATGTTCCCGATGAGGGGGTGGAGGGCGACCCTCGCCAGGGCGTGCATCTTCAGGTTCTCGAAGGGGTCGATCCTCCGGGACGACGGCCCCAATTCGTTGTTTCCCGGCATGAAGGGGAGGAGGACGAACTCGGTGAAGCCGCCGGTCTCGGCCTGGATCTCCCGGAGGAGGAGGAGGTGGCTGATCCGATCCTCCAGCCTCTCCAGGTGGCCGTAGAGGATGGTGGAGGTGGTGGGGACCCCCAGCCGATGGGCGGTGACTATCACGTCCCGCCACTCCGCCGTCGAGAGCTTCGAAGGGCAGATCTCCTCCCTCACCCGGTCCACCAGGATCTCGGCGGCGGTTCCCGGCATCGATCCGAGGCCAGAGGCCTGGAGCTCCCTTACCGACTCCTCCACCGTCGTCCCGGAGTTCTCCGACATGTAGAAGACCTCCATGGGGGAGTAGGCGTGAAGGTGCATCCGGGGATAGTTCTCCCTCACCGCCTCCAGGATCCGGCAGTAGTCCTCCAGGACGAGGCCGGGGGCCAGCCCCCCCTGGATGCAGATCTCCGTGGCCGAAAATCTCTCCGCCTCCTCCACCCGGGCCAGGATCTCCTCCTCGGAGAGGAGGTAGCCGTCGTCCCGCCGAAAGGCACAGAACCTGCAGCTTCCGACGCACCGGTTTGTGAAGTTGACGTTTCTGTTGACGACGTAGGTGACGACGTCGCCGCACCGCTCTTCCCGAAGGAGGTTAGCGAGCCGAAATAGCCTCACCGGCTCCTTCCAGAGGGCGAGGAGAGCGGGTCCATCGAGAGGCCTCCCCGGGGAGAGGAGGCGGTCGTCGGAAGAGGAAACCTCCGCCACCCCAGACGAGATCATCGGCCGCAGCCCTCCGGAGAGCTCTCGATCTCCTTTCCCTCGATCCTCCGCTCCTTGGGAAGCTGGCTGATCAGCTCGCCTCGAGAATATAGACCGCATCCCAGGACATCCCCCCGATGAGATACCACCACGTACCCGTCCTCCAGATCCGCCACAAGGCTCTGCCTCTTCCCGGCTATGAACCTTCTCGCCTCTCCGTCGGAGAGGTCGACGGCGTTCTTAGTTGCGAAGCGGCCAAAGAGCTGGAGGGCGTAGGTCGTGGGCTTTGGGACCCGCCCCCGGACGGAGAGGAACCGGAGGCCCACCGCCTCGAAATCCAGGTCCGGGACCTGGGGGAGGCTGAAGGCCCAGACGTTGCGCCCCCTCAGAAAGAAGCTGACGCCTTCGAAGGCCTCGGGGGGCATCCCGAAACGAGACCCCATCATCTCCGCCACCTCGCCCCCGTCCATCGGCGAGAAGGGCGGCCTATTCCTTAACGAGCTTTGCGACAAAGAATCCTCCCGTATCGTTTTTATGGGGATAGTACCTGGCGCATCGTTTCATCTCATCTCCGAAGAGAGACGCCCCCCAAATAGATAGGCCTGGTGAGCCCTCGAGGTTCGGGACGGAGACCTCCTGGAGGCTCAAACCCCGGACCTGGTCCAGGACCCGAGATACTACTCCCTCGTTCTCCTCGGGGGCGAAGGTGCAGGTGGAGTATACGACCGTCCCACCGGCCTTTGCGACCTCCACCCCCCTTTTTAAAAGGGCGACCTGGAGCCGCTGGAGGCCGAGGGAGCGTTTGAGGCTCCACCGGTCCAGGACTTTTGGGTCTTTCCTCGCCATCCCCTGGCCGGTGCAGGGTCCGTCGACGAGGACCCGGTCGAACTTTTGGGCTGGAAAGCGGCGGCCGTCGTACCTGGTCACCGCGACGTTGATCGCCCCCGCTCTCTCGCAGTTGGAACGGAGGGACGCCACCCTGCCGTTGGCGGGATCGTTCGCCACCACAAGCCCCCGGTTCTCCATCATCATGGCGATCTGGGTCGTCTTGGACCCGGGGGCGGCGCAGAGGTCCAGAACCCGCTCTCCTGGCCTCGGGTCCAGGACGACGGCAGAGACCATCGATATCTCCTCCTGGAGATGGATATGGCCCATCAGGTTCTCGACGAGGTTTCCGGGCTTCTCAGTCTGGAGCATGATGCCGAAGGGATACCAGGTGAAGGGGCGGCAGGCCACCCCAGCCACCTCCAGCCGGCATAAAAGCCGATCCCGGTCGGTCTTGAGGGTGTTGATCCTGGCGGTGGCCGGAAGGGGTCGATAGATCGCCTCCATGAACCGGTCGAACTCCGGGATATCATCCCCGTACCTCGCAAGGCCGTCCATGACGGCGCAATCCGCGTTAATAGGATATATTCCCAGCCGTCGGGGGGATGGAGAGCTGCGACCCGCCGGCGCCGTCGACTTCTCCGGCTCAAGACCCCAGAGGTCTCACCTCGAACGGCGATCCTGCGAAATAAACCCCGACTGCACCGACCTCATGAGCACAAGGGTTTAATAGTCGTAAGGATCTGTGGGCGATGCGGCAGACTGTTCGGCAGTTTTTCGCTAAGGACGGTGAGTTGTTTGTACGGCAATGATAGAGGTTCTTTCCGAGGCGATAGCTTCGCACCCTCAGCACCCGTTGAGGCCGGAAAGGAGTATGATGTTGAGATCGAGGACGTCGCCGAGAAAGGGGACGGAATCGCCAGGGTAGAAGGTTTCGTAATATTCGTCCCGGAGACAAAGGTCGGCGACCAGGTGACGATCGTGGTAGATCGGGTTATGCAGAGGTTCGCCATCGGCCATAAGGCCTGAGCTTTCAGATCATCATATCTCTTTTAATGAGGACGGTGAAGTCTTTTGTACAGAAGTGATAGAGGTTCTTTCCGAGACGAGAGCTTCGAGACGACAGCTCCCGTTGAGGTCGGAAGAGAGTACGACGTGGAGATTGAGGATATCGCAAAGCAGGGCGACGGGATCGCCAGGGTCGAGGGTTTCGTCATATTCGTCCCCGAGACGAAGGTCGGCGACCACGTCACCATCGCCATCGACCGTGTGATGCGAAGGTTCGCCATAGGCCATAAGGTCTGAAGGCGACGGACTCCTATTGATAAAAAGGTTCAGCCCCGGTGGGCTGAAACCCCTTTTATTTTCGGATTTAAAATCGATCGGAGGGGGCGGTCTCAGCCGCGTCTCTTCAACACATCTCGGAGATCTTCTAGGAACAGGTCGACGCTCTCGGCCGTCGAATGGGGCATCAGGATCAGCCTCAAAGCCTTCGGGCACCTCGTCGTCGATACCCTCCACCGCCGTTCCAGGAGGTCGGCTCTGACCCCCTCCGGATCGTCCATCCTCAGGGTGACGACGTTCATCACCGGCTCGATCGCCGGCTCGACCCCGATCTCTCTCGCCCCCGCCACCATCCGCCTCGACAGGTCCATGCATCGATCGATGACCTTCTTAAACCCCTCCCTTCCGAGATGGTTCATAACAGCCCATATGGCGGCGGCGGCGGCCCCGCTCCTCGTCCCCGTCAGGGCCTTGGGCCTCGCCACCGTCAGGTACGGTGCGTAGGCGGCGAGCCGCTCCAGATCTTCGGGACGTCTGAAGAGGAGGCCGCCCCCGGGGATCGTCGCCATCCCCATCTTGTGAGGGTCGATGGTGATGGAGGTGACGGCCTCCACCGTGAAGTCCCACCTCCATTCCCCCTCCAAGAAGGGGAGGACGAAACCCCCAAAGGCTGCGTCGACGTGGAGGTGTATCCCGGAGTCGAGGGCGATCTCTCCCATCTCGCCGATGGGGTCGACCTGACCGAACTCCGTCGTCCCCGCGATCCCCACAAGAGATACTGTCTTATCGTCGATGAGGGACTCCACGGAGGCGAGGTCCGCCTTGAGATCGTCGTCGAGATCCGCCTTTCTGATCTCTATGGATAGAAGGTCGCCGATCTTGTCGAAGGAGAAATGGGCGGACTTTGGGACGACGATGTTTCCGTCCCGAAAGCTGTGGGCGTTCCTCGCCGCCCTGATCGCCTGGATGTTCGACTCCGTCCCCCCCGTAGATAGGTAGCCACACGCATCGGGATATCCCAACAGCTCCGCCATCATCCTCACAGCCTCCGCCTCCAGCTCGGCGGAGCCGGGGAATAGACCCGGATCGCCGAGGTTCGTCTCCTGGAACCTCTCGTGGGCGAGGAGCGCTATCGGGTGGGGTGGGGTGCACATGGAGGAGAAGATCCTATGGTAGGAGAGGTCCTTCTCCCTCATCCTTTGGAGGCCTTCCATGACCTCCTCTTCGGACTTGCCCTGATCTCTCAAAGGTTATCCCTCTATGGGATGATCTGCGCCAAAGATCACTCCTCTCTAGCCGCCCTCAGCATGATGATCTGCTCGGCCCTGGCCACCGTCTCCCGGACGGTGGCGACGGCGTCGATGTTGGCGGAGATGCTGGTGATCCCTATCTCCACCAGCCTCTTGGCCATCTCGGGGTAGGACCCGGCCTGACCGCAGATGGAGCTTTTGACCCCCGCCGCGTTGCACCGCTCGACGACGTACTCGATGAGGGTCAAGACCGCTGGATGGAGCTCGGAGTAGAGGTCGGCGACGTTCTCATTGTTCCTGTCGACGGCGAGGGTGTACTGGGTGAGGTCGTTGGTCCCGAAGGAGACGAAGTCGATGCCGTCCTCGATGAAATCTTCGATGGTGAGGGCGGCCGCCGGGGTCTCCACCATGATCCCGACGTCGATCTTCTCGAGGTCCAGTCCCTCCTCCACCATGAGGGCCTTGGCTCTTCTGAATTCGCTGACATGTTGGACGAGGGGGAGCATGATCCCGACGTTGGAGAGGCCCATATCGTGGAGCTTCTTGAAGGCCTTCATCTCCAGCCGGAAGTGGTCCGTCTCCGTGAGATCCCTTCTGATCCCCCGCCATCCGAGCATCGGGTTGTGCTCGGAAGGCTCCTCCTCTCCCCCCTCCATCCCCCGGAACTCGTCGGTGGGGGCGTCGAGGGTCCTGACCCAGACGGGCTTGGGGTAGAAGGCCTCGGCGACCGTCCTGACGCCGCCGACGAGCTCGTCGATGTACTCATCCTCCTTTCCTGCCTTGATGTAGTACCGGGGGGTCTTGCCGAGCCCCAGGATCATATGCTCGATCCGGAGAAGGCCGACGCCGTCGGCGAGGGTCGCGGCCGCAGCCTCCGCCGCCTCGGGCATGCTGACGTTCACCTTAACCTCCGTCGCAGTTATCGGCTTGTAGGCGAAGGAGACGGTGGTGCCCGCCGATTCCGCCGACTTCGCCCTCTTAAGCCGCCCCTCGTAGACCTTCCCCTTTCCTCCGTCGACGGTTATAATCATCCCGTCGGAGAGGACCTTCGTCCCCTGCTTGGTTCCTACGACGGCCGGAAACCCCAGCTCCCGGCTGACTATGGCGGCGTGGCACGTGAGGCCGCCCTCGTCGGTGACGATCGCCCCGGCCCTCTTCATCGCCGGGACCATATCCGGCTCCGTCATCACCGTGACGAGGATGTCCCCCTCTTTGATCTTATCAAGATCCCCCAACCCCGATACGACCTTCACCTCGCCGGTGGCTACCCCGGGAGATGCCGCAAGGCCCGTGAGGATGACCTCTCCGCTCCCCATCGCCTCCTCATCTTCGCCCTTTGCACCCTTCGTTATCGTGGTGATGGGCCTCGACTGGAGGATGTACATCTTCCCCTTCTCGTAAGCCCACTCGATATCCTGGGGGATGCCGTAGTGCCTCTCCAGGAGGTCCCCCTGGGCTGCAAGCTCCAGGATCTCCTCGTCGGAGAGGACGAGCTTCTCCCTCAGGTCAGGGGGGGTGTTTTCCGTCACCGTCTCACCGGTCTTCTTGTCCCGGAAGATCATCGTCTCCTTTGCGGCGATCGACTTGGAGACTATCCTCGATCCCTTCCTGTCGACGACGTAATGGTCCGGGGATACCGACCCGGAAACGACGGACTCGCCGAGCCCCCAGGCAGCCTCGATGATCACCTCAGGCTCTCCGGTGGTGGGATGAGAGCTGAACATAACCCCCGACTTTTCAGCATCCACCATCTTCTGGACGGTGACGGAGATGTTCACCTTTTCGTGTTCAAAACCCCTGTCTACCCGGTAGAAGATCGCCCTCGCCCCGTAGAGGGAGGCCCAGCACTTCCGGACCGCCTCGAAGACCTGGTCCTCACCCCTCATGTTCAGGAAGGTCTCCTGCTGCCCCGCGAAGCTGGCGTCGGGGAGGTCCTCGGCGGTGGCGCTCGACCTGACGGCGACGAAGACCTCTTCGCCCTCCCGCTCGCACATCTCCCGGTATCTGCTCCGGATCGCCTCTTCGATATCCTCGGGGACCTTCGCCTCCAGCACGAGGCTCTTGGCCTTATCCGCCGCCCCGTTGAGGGCCGCCGGATCGTGGACGTCCACATTCAGCGCCTCGAAGATCCCGTCAGAGATCCCCGATCGGGTAATGAAATCTCTATAAGCCTGCGCGGTGACCGCAAACCCCCCTGGTACGGGAGCGCCCACGTTTATCATCTCGCCGAGGCTTGCGCCCTTACCGCCGACGACGGCGACGTCGTCTTTACCGACTTCTTCCAGCCAAACAACAGCATCCATGGGATATCCACCTTCTTTCTAGGAAGCGAAATTTCGATCTATAATGCACGATCTTGTTGCGGAGAAATGGCGGCGGGACCGTATATATCTGTTTTCACGGGAAGGGGCAGTATACAGATCAGACCGCCGATCCCTGGAATGAAGGCACCCTCCCGACGGAAGGCTAAAGAGAAGGGGATCAATATAGCGTCCACCATGTTCAAAGAGCTTGCCGCCGCCTCCGGGGCCCTGAAAGCCCTCCTGGATAGGTCCGGACCTGTGACGATATCGGAGGCTGTCCATCTCGCCGCCGCCCGGGGGAGGGTTCTTTCGGAGGATTTGACATCTCCGGTGAACCACCCCGCCTTCGAGAGGGCGGCGATGGACGGCTACGCCGTAAGTGCGGCGGATACGAGGGGGGCAACTCCCCTCGCCCCCGTCCTCCTCAATATAGACGAGGTGGCAGGAGGGGGAAGGTGCGTTCCCGTGCGGACGGGAATGGCGGCGCCTCAGGGGGCCGACGCCGTTTTGATGAAGGAGGACGCCATCGTCAGGGGACGGGAGGTAGAGGCGACGGCGGAGCTCCACCCTTACAAGAACATGGCAGCCGTCGGCGAGGACGTCGGCCGGGGGGAGAAGATATTGAATGAAGGCCACCGCCTCAGGCCCCCCGACATCGCCCTCCTGGCGTCCCTGGGCCTCTCGACGGTCCGGGTCTTCGAGAGGCCGAAGGTCGCCATAATCCCCACGGGAAGCGAGCTCGTCCCCCCCTTCTCGGCTAAGGAGCTGAAGCCGGGCGAGGCCCGGGAGACGAACAGCCTGATGATCGGGATGTACGCCGAGATCTGGGGCGGATCGGCGAGGATGAAAAACCTGGTGAGAGACGACCCCCGGCTCATCGGCGAGGCGATCGCCGAGAACCTCGACGCAGACCTGATCCTGATATCCGGGGGCACCTCCGTAGGGGACCAAGACTACGCCCCCCCGATCCTCGCGGAGATGGGCGAGCTGCTCGTCCACGGCGTCCGGATCACCCCCGGAAAGCCGACGGCCCTGGGGATCGTCGACAATAAGCCGGTGATCTGCCTTCCGGGTTATCCGGTCGCCGCCCTCGCCGCCCTCTACATCTTCGCCCGCCCCCTCATCACCATGATGGCCTCCCGGACCGACCTTCCCCGGACCGTCCCGGCAAAGCTCGCCGGAAAGATCGCCTCCCGCCCCGGATACCTCACCTTCGCGCGGGTCGCCCTGGAGGGCGGCGTCGCGACGCCGATCATGACCACCGGGGCCGGGATCTTGAGCTCCGTCGCCCGGGCAGACGGGTACGTCCTGGTGGCCGAGGAGGTGGAGGGCCGGGAGAAGGGGGAGATGGTGGAGGTAAATTTGATCGAGTGATGTTGGGGGGGGACGCAATCGATGTCATCGGCCCACTGTCGAAGATCCTTCGGCAATCTGCCTTAACCGCCGATCAAGTAAAATTTACTTGTTTTAACTCTTCTGGCGTTGAGTTTTTATACCCCGCGAGGCACCAGATTGATCATGCGAGACTGGATATCCCCTCACTTTGATTACCGGCCAGAGAGGCCCCTCTTCCTCTGCGTCCTCTCCAACACCGACACCGGCAAGATCCCCGGGGTGAGCGCCGCCGGCGCCTCTCCCGACCTCACCGACTACACCCCCAGCGCCGACGCGGAGCTCGTGGAGCTCCACAAGATCGTGACCATCCCGGCGATCCCCGAGTCCCCGGAGGGGGCGACGACCCCGGCGGTGGTGACGAAGGCCGCCCTCAGCCTCTCGGGAATCCCCTCCCTCTTTGTGACGAGCGGCCTGCGGAGGAAGCCCGCCGTTCCTTTCGTCGACATGAACGGCTCGGCGGGAAGCGACATCAGGTTTGAGACGGCGATCCCCGACGCCGCCGATATCATGGAGCGGTCTGCTCTTCTGGGAAAGAAGCTCGCCAATTTTTCCGACTGCATCTTCATCGGCGAGTCGATAGCAGGCGGTACGACGACCGCCATGGCGGTTATGCAGGCCCTGGGATACCCCGGGAAGGTCTCCAGCAGCCTTCTGAATCACCCCATGGCCAAGAAGCAGGAGATCGTCGACGCCGCCCTGGAGAGGTGCGGCGCCTCCTTCGGCTCCATGAGGTCAGACCCCCTCAAGGCCGTAAGGGAGGTGGGAGACCCCATGATCCCCGCCGTCCTGGGGCTTCTGAAGGGGCTCGCGGGGACGAAGGTGGTCCTGGCGGGAGGCACCCAGATGGCCGCCGTCCTCTGCGCCGCCGACGCCCTGGGGATCAAAGGCGACGTCTCCATCGCCACCACCAGGTACATCGTGGAGGATCGAAACGCGAGCTTCGTCGAGACGGTGGAGACCCTCGGGAGGGAATGGTACATGGCAGATCCGGGGCTGGAGAGGTCGGCGATACCAGCCCTCAGCTGTTACGCATCCGGATCCGCCAAAGAGGGGGTCGGCGCCGGGGGTGCGGTCCTGGCGGCGAGCCTCCGGGGGATAACCCAGCAGGAGATCGTGGAGAGATCGGACAGGGTCCTTATGACGGTGGAGCTGCCGAAGTGATCATCTATCTCGCGATATCGACCGGCCCACCGTGGCTCACCGCCCCATGAGATCGACCGCTCGATGAGATCAAGGCAGCGATGGCGAGATCCGGGGGGCTTCGGGCGAGGTCTGGGGGTCAGCCACCCCCTCCGGCAAAGCTATTTATCGATACGCCGCCTCAATCTGAGGCGAGGAGAGACCGTTGGAAAGAGACTTCAGATCCCAGATAGCAGAGAACGCCTGGATCCTGATCCCAGTCCTCTTGCTCCTGATCCTGATAACCTACTTTCTCTTCCCCCTGATGGACGGGATCATCCTGGGGGTCGTCTTCGCCTACGTCGGAAGGCCCATAAAGGAGAGGTTCGGCAAGCGCGAGCGGCTCGGGTCGGTCGTCGCCACCACCGCTATCGTCCTTCCCATCGCCCTCATCCTCGGCCTCGGAGGCGTCGAGGTGGTATCCCAGCTCAACTGGGCGGTGGAGAACCAGGCGGAGATCATCCGAAGGGCAGGCTCCTTTTTGGCCGAAGTTGAGACGCCCCTGGCCGGAATCGATATACTCCCGGCGATCTACGAGATACCTCCCGCCATCTACGATGACCTGACCGGGAGCCTGAGGACGATGATCGAGCTTCTGGCGAGGGTCCTATCTAGTTTTCCCATTTTTTCATACGGAATGTCCATAATTCTGACGGGGCTGAACCTCATCGCCTCGATATACGTCTGCTACTTCCTCCTGATGGACGGGAGAAAGCTCGCCGCTGGGATCGCCACGATCCTCCCCACAGAGAACCTGGCGATATACAAGAAGTACGAAGAGAGGATAGACAGCATCCTCTCCGGCATATTCATCGGCGCCATCTACACCTCCATCCTCAGCGGCATCCTCTCGGTGATGGTCTTTTACGCCTTCGGAATCCCCAACCCCTTCGCCCTGGCGGCCCTGGTCTTCATATCGGGGCTGATCCCGGTCCTCTCCTCCTGGCTCGTCATCATACCGATATCCGCCTACAGGTACTTCGATATGAGCCCCTTCGACGGGATCCTATTCTTCGTCGTCTCCTCGGCGATGATATACATCCCTTCAGACCTTATAATAAGGCCCTACATAGTCTCGATGAAGTCGACGATCCATCCCCTCCTGGTGGTCCTCGCCTTTGTCGGTGGCGTTCTGGTGGCGGGGATCGGCGGGTTCTTCCTGGCGCCGGCCCTGATGGGGTTCGTCGTCGGAGTATACCAGATCCACAAGGAAGAAAAGATGTCGATGCAGATCGGCGAAGGGCCGAAGATCGATCTCAAACCCCCAGGATCGGATGCGGACTCCTCCCCTCCGGAGCCTGCCAGAGGGTCGGCTACCGCCGATGATCCTGCATTTGAAGAGAAGGGGAATTGAAGAGGAATTGGACGCGCCTTAGACGCGCCTGGGGCCGAGGCACCAAGACCCGTGGAAAGGTCATAGATGAGATTTTATCTGGAGACTTACGGCTGCGCCGCAAACCGGGGAAACTCTGAGGCGTTCTCCGCCGCCCTCGTCGAGAGGGGGCACCTGCCCGCACCCCTTGAGGAGGCGGATCTGGTGATCGTAAACACCTGCGCCGTCACCGAGAGGACCGAGAGGGATATGAAGAAGAGGCTCTCGCAACTCCAGGGCGAAAGGCTCGTCGTCGCCGGCTGCCTCCCCTCGGCGATCCCCGAAGCGGTCCGGGATATAAGGTGCTGCGAGGTGGTGGGGGTCCTAGGCAGCACATCAGGCCGGAAGATGGCAGAAGGCTTCCGTCCCGAGGGGCCGGGATGCCGCCCCCACAGCCCCCACTGGAGGCTCACCGCCGTCGTCAACATCTCGGAGGGGTGCCTGGGAAGGTGCAGCTACTGCATCGTCAGAGGGGCGAGGGGGGCGCTAGAGAGCAGGACCGTGGATGAGGTCTCCGAGGATGTCCGCAGCCGTCTGAAAGAAGGGGCGGTGGAGATACAGCTCGCCTCCCAGGACGCCGCAGCTTACGGCCTGGACCGGGGGTCGAGCCTCCCGGAGCTCGTCGACGCCGTGGCCGGGATCGGTGGAGACTTCAGGGTGAGGGTAGGGATGATGAACCCGAGCCTGGCAAGGCCGATCCTCGAGGATCTTATCAGATCCTACGAGAACCCCAAGATCTACAAGTTCCTCCATGTCCCCGTCCAGTCGGGGTCCGACCGTGTCTTGGCGGAGATGAAGAGGGGCTATTCGTCCCGGGATTTCCTGGATATGACGGCCCGGCTCAGGGCGGCATTTTCCGATCTCACCGTCTACACCGACGTCATCGCCGGCTTTCCGGGAGAGACGGAGGAGGACTTCGCCGCCACCGAGGCCCTCATCCGAGAGGCGGAGCCGGATAAGGTCAACGTCACCATGTACTCCTCTCGACCGGGAACTGCCGCGTCCAGCCTCCGCGATATGCCCTCCAGGTTCAAGAAGGAACGCTCACGGCGGATCACCCGCCTCTGGCAGGAGATCGCGGGGCTGAGAAACGACAGATACCTGGGTGAGGAGATCGTCGCGCAGGTGACGGAACGGGGGAGGGGGGAAACGGTGATGGCCAGGAGCCAGAACTACAGGAAGATCGCGGCTTGCGAACCCCTCCGTCTCGGAAGCTTCCATCGATTCAGGATCGTGAAGACGACCCCGTTCTACCTTGGGGGAGAGGTCATAATTCGCGAATAGTCCAGACCCGCCGACTCAGCTGTTTTGGATTTTCATCATGCTCGGATGCTGAGTTCTCTACATTTTCAAATCCATAACGATTAAAAAGCCACTAACCTTATTAATCATGAAGATTACTTATGGACATGACCCCGGCGTTAGTTCTCCAGATCGAAACTGAGAGAACGCTGGGCAGATTCTAGATGGATATAAACGGGTTCTAGTCGGACTGCCCAGGGATCTGGGGAGAGAAGTGTGCAAAATATTCGGCGTTTGATTAAGGAGGGTTGAAATTGGCTGAAGCAAAAACCGGAAAGACGAAGGTGTTTCAGGAAGAGACTCGAATCTTTGAGCCGCCAAAGGATCTGGTGGAGAACTCCAACGTGATGAAGTACATGAAGAAGAAGGGGTTCAAGACCGAGAAGGAGCTGCGGGGGTGGTGTTCCAAGAACTACATCGAGTTCTGGGACGAGATGGCGAAGGAGTACATAGACTGGTTCAAGCCCTACACCAAGGTGATGGACGACTCGGATATGCCCTACTTCAAGTGGTTCACCGACGGCGAAGTCAACATCACATACAACTGCGTGGATAGACACGCCAAGGGGGCCAAGAAGGACAAGGTCGCCTACATATGGGTCCCGGAGCCGACGGACCAGGCCACCCAGAAGATCACCTACGGCGACCTATATAAAGAGGTCAACAAGTTCGCCAACGGCCTCAAGAGCCTCGGCCTGAAGAAGGGGGATAGGGCAAGCATATACATGCCGATGATACCCCAGCTCCCCATAGCCGTCCTCGCCTGCGCCAAGATCGGCGTAATCCACAGCGTCGTCTTCTCAGGCTTCAGCTCCAAGGGCCTCTCGGACAGAGCGGCGGACTGCGGCTCCAAAGTCATCATCACGACCGACGGCTTATTCAGGCGCGGAAAGCCGATACCCCTGAAGCCGAACGTCGACGAGGCCCTGGAGGGCGCCCCAACCGTAGAGCACGTGATCGTCTTCAAGCGCGCGGGCTTGGACGTGGCCTGGAAGGAGGGCAGGGACGTCTGGTGGGACGACCTCGTCGCTGACAAGTCCGAAGAGTGCGAACCGGAGAAGCTCGACCCGGAGCACAGGCTCTACATCCTCTACACCTCCGGTACCACCGGAAAGCCGAAGGGGATCGAGCACGCCCAGGGCGGAAATGCCGTAGGACCGGCCCAGACCCTCCACTGGGTATTCGACCTGAAGGAGGACGACGTCTGGTGGTGCACCGCGGATATCGGATGGGTCACAGGCCACTCCTACATAGTCTACGGGCCCCTAACCCTGGGGGTTACGGGGATCATGTACGAAGGCTCTCCTGACTTCCCGGACTTCGGGAGATGGTGGGGGATCATCCAGGAGCACAAGGTGACAAAGTTCTACACCGCCCCCACGGCGATAAGGATGTTCATGAAGCAGGGGGCTGAGTGGCCTGACAAATACGACCTATCGAGCTTGAAGCTCCTCGGGTCCGTCGGCGAGCCGATCAACCCCGAGGCGTGGATGTGGTACCGCGAGCACGTCGGCGGAGGCAAGCTCCAGATCATGGACACCTGGTGGCAGACGGAGACCGGCACTTTCATCTGTTCCCCGCTGCCGATCACGCCGCTGAAGCCCGGATCGTGCACCTTCCCGCTACCCGGATTCAACACCACCATCTACGATGAGGAGGGCAACGAGGTCCCCCTGGGTGAGGGCGGAAACATCGTCAACGAAACTCCGTGGCCCTCGATGCTCAGGGCTTTCTGGGGCGACAAAGAGAGGTTCATGAAGGAGTACTGGCAGTTCTACTGGGACACCCCCAAGCGCGGCACCTACCTCGCCGGCGACAAGGCAACCCGGGACAAAGACGGGTACTTCTGGATCCAGGGTCGTATCGACGACGTCCTCAGCGTCGCAGGCCACAGGATCGCCAACGCCGAGGTGGAGTCTGCCCTCGTCGCTCACCCCAAGATCGCTGAGGCTGCCGTGGTAGGAAAGCCCGACGCGGTCAAGGGCGAGTCGATCGTCGCCTTCGCCGTCTTGAACGTTGGCGTCGAGCAGAGCCCCGAGCTCGCCAAGGATGCGATCTCCTTCGTCAGGAAGACCCTCGGGCCCGTGGCGGCTCCTTCGGAGGTCTACTTCGTCAACGACCTACCGAAGACGAGGTCAGGCAAGATCATGCGCCGTGTCGTCAAGGCGAAGTGCCTGGGCAACCCCACCGGCGACATATCCACCCTCCTGAACCCCGAGGCTGTTGACGGCATACCGCTCATCGTTTAGATGAGCGACTCTTTTTTTATTTTTGATCTTCCCGTCAGAGAGCGAGGGCGTCGATCTTCGACCGCACCCATCTAGTTCACCTCCGGAGTCTAAAGAGGGAGGATGATGAGACGCATAGATGCTGCCCGCAGGAAGGATATAAAAAGATATTATTTATATTTATAAAAATTATAATAAGCGAGGCACCTTTTTATACCTGTATGTCGACGGTTCATCCAGCCTTATGATGGGTTATTCCTCAATTATCAGGGATCCAGATGGGGGCGATCATCGTTGAGGTTGCTGAAAATCTCAATTCTACATTTGGAATTAAGTTTTTTTAATATCCTTAATAATTGAGCAAAAAACATCATGATAAATCATTATAATATTTGTTCTCGATAGATTTATAAACAAAGGAAGTACACGATAGTCAGGTGTTACCAGAGCAGCTCCACGAATTCGAGGGGATATCCTGCCAGAGCCGAATCCTGTCCGCTCAATTGCCCCGAAAGACCGGATCTGAATCTGCACCTATCATCAGACAGGTGATGGGATCGGTCTGCACCTATCATCAGACAGGTGATGGGATCGGTGTGGAGAAGCTGGAACATCCCAATTTGAGGGTTAAAAGGAGGATTTTAATTGGCTGAAGGAAAAACTGGAACGACCAAGGTTCTGATGGAAGAGACGAGGATTTTTGAGCCGCCAAAGGACCTGGCCGAGAACTGCAACGCCTGGCAGTGGGGAAAGAAGAAGGGCTTCAAGACCGAGAAGGAGATGCGGGCCTGGTGCGGCGAGCACTACCTGGAGTTCTGGGACGAGATGGCCAAGACCTACGCCGACTGGTTCAAGCCATACGACAAGGTGATGGACGACTCCGGCATGCCCTACTTCAAGTGGTTCACAGGAGGCAAGATCAACGTCTTCTACAACTCCGTCGAGAGGCACATCAAGGCTGGAAAGGGCGCAAAGGTCGCATATCACTTCATCCCGGAGCCGACCGACCAGGCCGAGAAGGCATACACCTACCAGGAGATCTACGAGACCGTCAACAAGCTGGCCAACGGCCTCAAGGGGCTCGGCGTCGTCAAGGGAGACAGAGTCTCCATCTACATGCCGATGGTCCCCGAGACCGCCATGGCGATGCTCGCCTGCGCCAAGATCGGCGCCATTCACAGCCTGGTCTTCTCTGGTTTCAGCTCCAAGGGGTTCGGAGACAGGGTCGACGACTGCCAGGCGAAGGTCGTCTTCACCTCCGATGGGTTCTACAGGCGCGGCAAGCCTTTGCCCCTCAAGCCCCAGGCAGACGAGGCTATCAAGGAAATAGGCAGCGTCAAGAACGTTATCGTCCTGAAGAGGACCGGCCTTGAGGTCCCATGGAACCAGGGCAAGGATATATGGTTCCACGAGCTCATCAAGGACCAGTCAGCCGAATGCAAGACAGAGGAGCTGGACGCCGAGGACAGGCTCTTCATCCTCTACACCTCCGGAACCACCGGCAAGCCCAAGGGGATCGAGCACGCCCACGGAGGGTACTGCGTCTCCCCACCCCAGACACTCCACTGGGTCTTCGACCTCAAGGAAGGTGACGTATGGTGGTGTACAGCCGACGTTGGCTGGATCACCGGCCATTCGTACGTGGTTTACGCACCCCTTTCTCTTGGAGCAACCAGCATCATGTACGAGGGTTCCCCCGACTTCCCGGACTTCGGCCGCTGGTACAAGATCATCCAGGACCACAAGGTATCCGTCTTCTACACTGCGCCCACAGCCGTCCGAATGCTGATGAAGCAGGGCGAGGAGTGGCCCGAGAAGTACGACCTATCCAGCATAAGGCTGCTGGGATCCGTCGGCGAGCCCCTCAACCCCGAAGCGTACATGTGGTACAGGAAGAACTTCGCCTACGACAAGGCCCCCATCATGGACACCTGGTGGCAGACCGAGACCGGATGCTATGTGATATCCCCGCTGCCCATGACCCCCTGCAAGCCAGGATCCGTGGCGTATCCCCTCCCCGGCTTCAACACCACCATCTTCGACGAGGACGGAAACGAGGTCCCCCTGGGAGAGGGCGGAAACATCGTCAACCCCACCCCCTGGCCCTCGATGCTCAGGGCGTTCTACAAAGACGAGGTCCGGTACAAGAAAGAGTACTGGGAGATGTACTGGAACACCAAGCCCGGCACCTACCTCGCCGGCGACAAGGCGACGAGGGACAAGGATGGCTACTGGTTCGTCCAGGGCAGAATCGACGACGTCCTCAGCGTCGCAGGCCACAGGATCGCCAACGCCGAGGTGGAGTCCTCTCTGGTGGCCCACGCAGCGGTATCCGAGGCTGCGGTCATCGGCAAGCCCGATGAGGTGAAGGGCGAGGCGATCGTCGCCTTCGTCATCTTGAAGAAGGGAGTCAGCCCCTCCGACGACCTAGCCAAAGAGCTGAAGACCCACGTCAGGACCACCATGGGACCCCTGGCGATACCCGCCGGCGTCTTCTTCGTCGACGACGTCCCCAAGACCAGGTCCGGCAAGATCATGCGCCGGGTCATCAAGGCCAAGGCTCTCGGAAACCCCACCGGCGACACTTCAGCCCTCGCCAACCCCGAGGCTGTGGACGGCATCCCCCTCATCTGAGGGAGGCCGGCCACATTCTACCTTTTTTATAATTTTTTTAGATGGCCCTTTATGGCCTCTTTCGGCTTTCTTCGATTTTGATGGATAGATTACGTCATATCTGCTGGTCGCCCCCGTCTCTCTCAAAGACCCACGACCATCCCGCCCCGCCATTCAACCCGCCGCGCGCCGCGAAGAAGTACTAACCCCGATATGCCAGATTACATCCTCATCTTTTCGCCTCGAACCCGTCGGGGAATCAAATCCACTTTTTGAATTAAAAATGTGCAAGATCTTTGACAATTAAACATCATATATCGTTATAATTCCTTATAAAACGGCATTTTTCGACACATTTATAAACGAGAAGAGGAAGATCGCATCAACGTTTCCGAGGATGCCCCGGAATAAAATGAAGATGCTGACTCATGGGCGCGAAAGATAGACGCGAACCCGTGATTCGTGGCTGCCGGGAGGTTTGCGCTTCATTCGACGCAGATAGTAGTTTCGAGGTCGATCTCGTCGCGGAGAGGGGACTATTGCGGAAACGGTTTCAAGCTGAAAGTAGAAAGGAGGTAGAAAAGTGGCTGAAGGAAAGACTGGAACCACAAAGGTTCTGATGGAAGAGACGAGGATTTTTGAGCCGCCAAAAGACCTCGCCGAGAACTGCAACGCGTGGCAGTGGGCGAAGAAGAAGGGCTTCAAGACAGAACAGGAGATGCGAGACTGGTGCGGCGAGAACTACATCGAGTTCTGGGACGAGATGGCCAAGACCTACGCCGACTGGTACGAGCCCTACACTCAGGTGATGGACGACTCGGAGAAGCCCTACTTCAAGTGGTTCGTCGGCGGCAAGATCAACATGTTCTACAACGCCGTCGAGAGGCACATCAAGGCTGGCAAGGGCGACAGGGTAGCATACCACTTCATCCCCGAAGCTACAGACCAGCCCGAGAGGGCATATACATACCAGGAGATCTACGAGACCGTCAACAAGCTGGCAAACGGCCTCAAGAGCCTCGGCGTCGTCAAGGGAGACAGAGTCTCCATCTACATGCCCATGCTCCCCGAGACGGTCATGGCGATGCTGGCATGCGCCAAGATCGGCGCCATCCATAGCCTGGTATTCTCCGGATTCAGCTCCAAGGGGTTCGGCGACCGAGTCCAGGACTGTGAGGCGAAGGTCGTCTTCACCGCCGACGGGTTCTACAGGCGCGGCAAGCCCATGCCCCTCAAGCCCCAGGCCGACGACGGCGTCAAGGACGCAGCAAGCGTCAAGAACGTCATCGTCCTGAAGAGGACCGGCCTTGAGGTCCCATGGACCGAAGGGAGAGACGTCTGGTTCCACGAGCTCGTAGAGAGCCAGTCTGCGGAGTGCGAGACCGAGGTCATGGACGCCGAGGACAGGCTCTTCATCCTCTACACCTCTGGGACCACCGGCAAACCCAAGGGGATCGAGCACGCCCACGGAGGATACTGCGTCGGCCCCGCTTACACCTGCAAGTGGGTCTTCGACCTCAACGAGGATGACGTCTACTGGTGCACCGCCGACGTCGGCTGG
This sequence comes from Candidatus Methanocrinis alkalitolerans, assembly GCF_029167205.1. Taxonomy (NCBI): domain Archaea; kingdom Methanobacteriati; phylum Methanobacteriota; class Methanomicrobia; order Methanotrichales; family Methanotrichaceae; genus Methanocrinis; species Candidatus Methanocrinis alkalitolerans. Next base: position 3,804 of record NZ_JARFPL010000019.1, on the reverse strand, counting down.
ATCACCGGCCACTCCTACGTAGCCTACGGCCCCCTCTGCCTCGGGATCACCAGCATCATGTACGAGGGTTCTCCCGACTATCCAGACTTCGGCCGCTGGTACAAGATCATCGAAGACTACAAGGTCACCGTCTTCTACACCGCTCCGACGGCCGTTCGGATGCTGATGAAGCAGGGGACCGAGTGGCCCGAGAAGTACGACAGGTCCAGCGTCAGGCTGCTGGGATCCGTCGGCGAGCCCCTCAACCCCGAGGCGTACATATGGTACCGGAAGTACTTCGGAAACGAAGTCTCCCCCATCATGGACACCTGGTGGCAGACCGAGTCTGGGTGCCACGTAATATCCCCGCTGCCCATGACCCCCTGCAAGCCAGGATCCGTCGCATACCCCTTGCCCGGCTTCAACACCACCCTCTTCGATGAGGACGGAAACGAGGTGCCCCTCGGTTCAGGCGGAAACATCGTCAACCCGACCCCCTGGCCCTCGATGCTCAGAGCCTTCTACAAGGACGAAGTCCGGTACAAGAAGGAGTACTGGGACATGTACTGGAACGTCAAGCCCGGCACCTACCTGGCTGGCGACAAGGCGACGAGGGACAAGGACGGATACTGGTTCATCCAGGGCAGAATCGACGACGTTCTCAGCGTCGCTGGCCACAGGATCGCCAACGCCGAGGTGGAGTCCGCGCTGGTAGCTCACAAGGACGTCGCTGAGGCGGCAGTCATCGGCAAGCCCGACGAGATAAAGGGAGAGGCCATAGTCGCCTTCGTCATCCTGAATACGGGCGTTGAGGCGACCGACGACTTGATGAAGGCCCTGAGGACCCACGTCAGGACTTCACTTGGCCCCCTGGCTATACCCGCGGCAGTCATCCCCGTCCAGGACGTTCCCAAGACCAGGTCCGGCAAGATCATGCGCCGCGTCATCAAGGCCAAGGCCCTCGGAAACCCCACCGGCGATACCTCCGCTCTCGCCAACCCCGAGTCGGTGGACTACATCCCTCTGATCTGAGGGTGATACTCAAAAAAGCAGTATTGAGAGGGGGATTGACCCCTCTCTCAACATTTATTTTCCTAAATCATGGGGTTTAATGTTCAGAGATGTATAAACGCAGCCAATAGATCCTGCCCGGAGGATTTAAAACCGGAATTATCAGCATCCACAACCCCCGTGTTCGTGTTCTTCTCCGTGGTCGTGGCCGCAGCCACAGCCATCCCCCTCTTCAGGCCCCTGAATCAGAAAACCCTTTCCCAGCTCTTCGGTGTCCACATAGTCTATGATCGTCGGGCTGTCTCCCAGAATCTCTGCGTCCTCGGGGGTCATGTGAACATTTATGCCGTTGCTCTCATATATCACATCCTCGTCTTCGGGGTCTCCCCATGCCAGGACGTAGTTTGCGCCGGTGGCGTCGGTGGCGGCCAGGATCATCCTGACGACCCGCCCTTCTATCATGCTCCCTTTCAGAACTTCTGCGGCCACGTCTGTTATATCGATCATCGTCATCACCTACCTACTAGCCTTTATCTACTCCTCGTTCAACGGATATTTAACTTTGGGATCAGAAAGGCGGAACCGATTAGAGGGCGCTGTTGAGAAGGACCGTAGAATTGAACGATTAAAGGGCGGAGTCCTTATGGGAGTCGACTTGGGAGATCTCCTGGAACGGGAGAATATAGAGATAAAGGAGCTTTCGGGGAGTTGGATCGCGGTGGACGCCTTCAACACCCTCTACCAGTTTCTGAGCATCATCAGACAGAAAGACGGAACCCCCCTCAAGGACGGGTCGGGGAGGACCACCTCCCACCTCTCGGGGATCCTCTATAGGATGACAAACCTCCTGGAGGCGGGGGCGAAGGTCGCCTTCGTCTTCGACGGAGAGCCGCCACGATTCAAGAGGGGGACCCTCGACCAGAGGGCTGAGACCCGGTCCAGGGCCCAGGAGATGTGGGAGCGGGCGAGGGAGGAGGGGCTTGACGGCTTCAAGTACGCCCAGGCAGCCACTCGCCTCGGCGACGATATGGTGGCAGACTCTAAGCGGCTCCTTGAAGCGATGGGAATTCCGGTCATTCAGGCACCATCAGAAGGGGAGGCCCAGGCAGCCTTCATGGCGATCCGGGGGGACGTCGATCTCGTAGCAAGCCAGGACTATGACGCCCTCCTCTTCGGCGCGCCACAGGTCGTTCGGAACATGGCGGTCACCGGCAAAAGGAAGCTTCCTGGAAAGAACGTCTACGTCGACGTCCAGCCGGAGGTGATCGACCTCGCCCGGGAGCTTTCCCGCCTCGGGATCGATAGAGAGCAGCTCGTTGATATAGGGATTCTCTGTGGTACCGACTACAACGTTGGGCTGAGACGGGTCGGGCCCAAGACCGCCCTGAAGCTGATAAGAGAGCACGGAACCCTGGAGAGGGTCTTGAAGGCGAGGGGAGAGACGATAGAGGATGCCGTCGAGATCAGGGAGTTATTCCTCCACCCCCCGACAGACAACGATTACGAGATCGAGATGAAACGGCCTGACGCTGATAAGGTGATGGCATTTCTCTGCGATGAGAGGGATTTCTCGCAGGAGAGGGTTGAGAAGGCGGTCAAGAGGCTAGAGGAGGCGGTGAAGGTTGGGCAGAGCACCCTCGACAAGTGGTTCTAGCTCTGAGCTTTACGACCTTGACCTGGATCAGGCCCTGGACCTGATCAAGAGGTCGGGGGCAAGGAAAGTAGGGGTCCAGGTACCAGAGGGGCTTAAGAGGAGGGTCTCGGCGATCGCAAAAGAGATGGAGGAGAAGACCGGCGCCGAGGTGATCATCTCCGGTGACCCGTGCTACGGGGCCTGCGACGTCGACCTCGACCTCTGCAGGGCGACGGATTTGGTCATCCACATCGGCCACTCGGAGATGCTCGTCGGCGACCCCCTCCACGACAAGGTCGTCTACGTCGAGGCGAAGATGGAAGCCGACGTCCGGGAGGCGGTCGAGAGGGCGGCCGACCTCGTCTTAGCCCGGCGGGTCGGCGTCGTCACCACTGTGCAGCACGTCCACCGGATGGAAGATATCGTTGAAGTCCTGGAGAAGAGGGGGATCGAGGCCGTCGTCCGACCAAGAGGAGGCAGGACTCATTATCCGGGACAGGTGCTGGGATGCAACTATGAGGCCGCCCGATATGCGGACGTAGAGGAGTATCTGTTTGTCGGGACAGGTCGATTTCATCCCCTTGGCGTCGCCCTCGCCACGAAAAAGAGGGTGTTGGCTGCAGATCCCGTGACTGGAGAGGTCGCAGTAATCGATCCAACGCCGATGCTGAAGCGTCGCTACGGAGCTATAGCCAGAGCTGGTGACGCCGAAAGGATCGCGGTTATCGTCTCCAAGAAGCCGGGGCAGAAGAGGATGGATCTTGCGAGGAAGATGGCGGCTCTCGGAGAAGAGCACGGAAAGGAGATGGTTCTGGTCTACCTGGACAGAGTGGTGCCCGATGTTCTGGTCAACCTGGGGGTGGATGCCGCCGTCTGCACCGCCTGCCCGAGGATCGCCCTCGACGACCAGGCGAACTATCCAGTCCCGATCCTCACCCCCCCGGAGTTTGAGGCTCTTCTGGGGGTGCTAAAAGGGGACTATCTCCTCGATGAGATCGAGTAGGGTTTCTCGCAATCCCTTTCTTAAGCAAAATAAGCGAATGGGACCAGCTACAAAAGAGCTACCGCTAATAGGATTATCGCCGTTTCAATGAGAGAAGAGATATTAGGTGAATGTGGCAGCGATCCATATTTCCCGAGGGCTCGCGCACCTGAGTACCGTATGGAACGTGGACGGGCTT
>NZ_JARFPL010000018.1:0-48865 GCF_029167205.1 Candidatus Methanocrinis alkalitolerans | reverse complement strand
GGAGATGAAACGTATCATTGCGGAGTCCTTTTGTAGTTTCGCTAAATGCAAAAGTTATGCAGGTTATTGGATAGAGAAATTTTTATTGAATAATATGCATTATAAAGATTTATGCGAATGACTATAATCTTTGGCATCATCGGAGGTCCTCCGCTTCGTCGAGGAGCGATAATGCCATCTGGTCGCAGCAGGGCTGATTCGATGGCTTAGGAAGCGGTTGATGCCATCACATTAAATCTGAATGCGCATATCTATTTATACGATAAAAACCACCTAAATTTAGTGAGTCTGATCGATGAACAACATCGGTAGGTGTAAAGAGATGGCAGACCTGCTCTATTTGGCTATAGTGTTCTTTGTAATAGCTCTTGTACTTGGAGTGTTGGGGGTACGTGGCGCCGGCATATCGATGAACATCGCAAAATGGCTGATAATCGTATTCCTCATCCTGGCGGTGTTATCCCTCATATTCGGGGGAATTTGAATCCGAGGTTCTGCATAACCCCCCATCCCAAAGGCATCGTGGATGAACTCGAGAGGCAAGCGCCCCTATGCCGGAGATCCCTGTCAGACCTCTCCACCCCCTCCGCCAGATCGGCGGCCTCGCCGCGGCCGATTTCTGCCAGAGTCTGGGATAGCCTCCTCCTCTTAGGCCAGTATTTGATGATCACCTCCGAGAATCTCATCCACTCCGACTCCTTGAGGTCCCTCACCCTCTCATGGGCGTCCACGGTTATTCTGATCGTCCTCGTCGCCACGGATCTATCCGTGTATATATGCATTTGATCCCACCGGCTCCGTGCGGCCCCCCACATCCCGGACCCCTCGATACCATCGCCACGTATTCAATCGCCCCCGATACCATCACCCTTAGATAGCCCCCGGCTTATCTCTCCATCAACATGAAAGAAATCGTATCCCTATCCATCAACCCGACGGTCGACAAGAGCTCCACCGTCGAGCAAGTGGTTGCAGAACGCAAGCTCCGCTGCACCGCCCCCGTCTTCGAGCCGGGGGGAGGCGGGGTGAACGTCTCCCGGGCGATAAAGAAGCTCGGCGGGGAGTCGACCCTCATCTACGCCGCCGGGGGGCTCTCCGGCGGCATGCTCCGGGGCCTCCTGGAGGACGAGGGGCTCGCCCCCCGGCTTGTCCCCATCGAAGGGATGACCCGGGAGAGCTTCGCCGTCCTGGAGGAGTCCACGGGCCGGCAGTTCCGCTTCGGGATGCCGGGGCCGATGCTGAAGGAGGAGGAGTGGGAGGGCGCCCTGGAGGAGGTCGCCGCCGCAGCACCCCAATCCGGCTTCATCGTCGCCAGCGGAAGCCTTCCTCCGGGGGTCCAGGCCGACTTCTATGCCCGGGTCGCGCGGGCCGGGAAGGAGGCGGGAGCGAAGGTGATCGTCGACACCTCCGGCGAGCCGTTGAAGAAGGCCCTGGAGGAAGGGGTCTACCTTTTAAAGCCGAACCTGCGGGAGTTTCGCGAGCTTCTGGATAGAGATCTCAGTGAGGAGGCCCAGATCGAGGCTGCGGCCCGGGAGGTGGTGGCCAGCGGCGGCTGCGAGCTTCTGGTCATCTCCCTCGGCTCGGCGGGGGCGCTCTTCGTCAGCCGGGACGCCGTCGCCCACATGAGGCCGCCGACGGTCAAGATCGTCAGCAAGGTGGGGGCAGGAGACAGCATGGTGGCGGGGGTCACCCTCAGCCTCGCAAGAGGCTGGCCTTCCAGGAACGCGGTACTCTTCGGCATCGCCTCAGGGGCCGCCGCCGTCATGACCCCAGGCTCGGAGCTCTGCAGAAGGGAGGACGCAGAACGGCTCTACGAGAAGCTCCGGGCCGACCAGAGCTGATCTCTCGCCACCCCGGCGAAAACCCAGAAGCGAGGAGAGCAGAGGTATTTACGGCTCATGGATGATCTTTTCATATGGATGGGGATCGCCGTCTGCATCAGCCAGTCGGCGGTCTTCTCAGGCCTCAATCTCGCCTTCTTCACCGTAAGCAAGATGGAGCTACAGATCGAGGTGGCGAAGAACAACAGGAACGCCATCCGGATCCTAGCCCTCCGGGAGGACTCAAACTTCCTCCTGGCGACGATCCTCTGGGGGAACGTGGCGGTCAACACCCTTCTGGCTCTCCTCTCCGGATCGGTCCTCGCCGGAGTCCTGGCCTTCTTCTTCTCGACGGTGATCATCACCATCTTCGGCGAGATCATACCCCAGGCCTACTTCTCGCGGCGTGCCCTGTGGATCGCGGCCTTCTTAAGCCCGCTTCTCCGTTTTTATCAGGTCCTACTCTATCCGGCGGCGAAACCGACTGGGCTTCTTCTGGACAGGTGGGTCGGCCCCGAGGCGATCACCTTCTACAGGGAAAGAGACATCCGGGAGCTCATAAAGCTCCATATGCAATCGTCGATGACGGAGATCGAGAAGGTGGAGGGTCAGGGTGCGCTGAACTTTTTGTCCCTCGACGACGTCCCTCTGGCCGATGAGGGAGAGCCCATCGACCCCGGCTCCATCGTGGAGCTCAGCTTTTCGGGCAACAGGCCCGTCTTCCCCGTGATAGAACCCGACGCCTCCGATGAGTTTCTCAGGAAGATAAACTTCTCGGGGAGGAAGTGGATCGTCATCGTCGACCCGGAGGGGGAGCCCAGGCTCGTCATGGACTCCGACGAGTTCATCCGGGACATCTTCTTAAACTTCGATCGGTTCAACCCCCATCTGCACTGCCACCGCCCCATAATAGAGAGGCGAGCCGACGCCAAGATCGGCGACATAATCTCCAGGCTCCGAGTCAGCCCCCACCACCTCCAGGACGACGTCATCGACGACGACGTCATCCTCCTCTGGGCCGAAGAAGAGAAGCGGGTCATCACCGGGGCCGACATCCTGGGCAGGCTCCTCCGGGGGATCGTCAGAAACCCGAAGACCGACGCTCCATGACCCGGTAGAGGGCGGGCCCCCAGCATCTCCGGACGATCCCCGGCTCGAAGGCCCCATATCTCCTCATCCCGACCCGTTCTCTATTTATCTTATTTGAGATGATAAATGATGAGAGAAGAGGAAAGGATCCTAGGAGAGGGGCGGAAGACGAAGGGGAGAAAGGAAGAGAGACGGAGGGATCCAAGGGGGATGACGACCGTGGAAGAACTGGCTGAGAGATATTTAGTCGGATATGACGGGTGGTTTTGATGGTACGGGATACTAACGACAATTCGTCGGTGGCCTACTTCTCCATGGAGATAGGCCTCGATGAAGGGATAAACACCTACAGCGGAGGCCTTGGGGTGCTGGCCGGTGACACCATAAGCTCCGCCGCCGACTTCAAGGTGCCGATGGCAGCAGTCACCCTCCTCTACCGGAAGGGGCACTTCCGTCAGGAGATCGGGGCCGACGGATGGCAACGGGAGGAGGCTGCGGACTGGCCGGTGGAAGAGCACCTCGAGGAGATGGACGAGAGGACCGCCGTCGAGGTTGAGGGGAGGCGAGTCCACCTGCGGGCCTGGAAGAGAGACGTGACGGGGATCGACGGCTTTGTCGTTCCCGTCTACTTCATCGACTCCGACCTTCCCGAGAACTCACATTGGGACAGGACCCTCACCCATTACCTCTACGGCGGGGACGACCACTACCGCCTCTCCCAGGAGGTGATCCTGGGGATCGGCGGCGTCAGGATCCTCCGGGAGCTCGGCTACGACGAGATCAAGAGCTTCCACATGAACGAGGGGCACGCAGCCCTCCTGACCCTGGAGATCCTCGACGAGACTGCGAGGGCGGCGGGGCGGCGAGAGATCACCGAAGAGGATAGGAAAGCGGTCCAGGAGAAGTGCGTCTTCACCACCCACACCCCCGTCCCCGCAGGCCACGATAAGTTCTCCATCGACCTCGCCCGAAAGGTCATCGGGGATAGGGACGACTTCTTCGGCCTCGAAGGGATCCTCTACCAGGGGGAGGTCCTCAACATGACATACTTGGGTCTGAAGATGAGCCGCTACATCAACGGCGTCGCCAAAAAACACGGCGAGGTCTCAAGGCTGATCTTCGCCGGATACTGCATCGACGCCATCACCAACGGGGTTCACGTCGGAAGGTGGGTCTCTGCCCCCTTCGCCGAGCTCTTCGACAGGCACATCCCCATGTGGCGGCGGGACAACTTCAGCCTCCGATACGCCCTCTCCATCCCCCACGGGGAGGTCTCGTCCGCCCATATGGAGGCGAAGAGGAGGCTTTTGGGATACGTCCGGGAGGAGGCGGGCGTCGAGATGGAGGAGGAGGTCCTCACCATCGGCTTTGCGCGGAGGGCGACCCCTTACAAGAGGGGAGACCTCATCTTCCGGGATGCCGACCGACTGGCGAGGATCTCCCAGGAGGCGGGGGAGGTCCAGCTGATATTTGCGGGGAAGGCCCACCCCCGGGATTTGGGCGGCAAAGAGCTGATAAGAAGGATCTTCCAGGCGAAAGAATCCCTCCGGGACGATATCAAGATCGCCTACCTCGAAGATTACAGCATGACCCTGGGGGGGATGATCACCTCCGGGGTCGACCTCTGGCTGAACACCCCCGAGCCGCCGATGGAGGCCTCGGGGACGAGCGGGATGAAGGCTGCCCTTAACGGCGTTCCCAGCTTCTCAGTCCTCGACGGCTGGTGGGTCGAGGGGCATATCGAGGGGCTCACCGGCTGGTCCATCGGCGACCCCGTTCGGGGGAGGGGAGAAGGGCGGGACAACTCCAGGGACGCCGCCTCCCTCTACAAGAAGCTGGAGGGGGTGATAATCCCTCTATTCTACCAGGACAAAGAGAGGTTTACGGACGTGATGATCCACTCCATCGCCATCAACGGCTCCTTCTTCAATACCCAGAGGATGATGCAGGAGTACGTCCTCAACGCCTACTACCTCAGGTGAACCGGGCAAACCCCCCGATCCATCCCCCGTCAGATCCGGGATTCTTCGGTCCGGTCAGCGAGGGGGAAGCTCTCCCCCTTACCCTCATCTCCCGCCAACCCCTCCAGACCCTCCTCGACGGCCATCAGGGTGTCCAGCCTCCCTCTCGCGAGCTTATCCATGACGGCGGAGGCGACGAGGTCACCGGCGACGTTCACCGAGGTCCTGCTCATGTCGAGGATCCTGTCTACGCCGATGATCAGCGCCACTCCGGCGGCCGGAACGCCGACGCTCTCCAGGATCGTCGCCAGGATGATGATCCCCACTCCGGGGGTGGAGGGGGTCCCTATCGACGCCCCTACGGCGATGATCATCACCAGAAGGAGCTGGGGGAGGGTCAGATCCACCCCGAAGACCTGGGCGAGAAATACCGTCGCCACCCCCTGATATAGGGCGGTCCCGTTCATGTTTATCGTCGCCCCCAGGGGTATGATGAACTGGCCGATGGCCGGCCTTATCGCGAGCTTCTCCTCGGCGACCTTGATCGATACCGGCATGGTGGCGGCGGAGCTGGAGGTGGAGAAGGCGATGAGGAGGGCGTCCTTGGAGTCCGCCATGAACCGGAAGGGGCTCCTGCGGAGGATTACTAATATTATGATTAAATATAAAACGAAGAGGAGGAGTAGGCCGATGAGGACCGTCGCCACATAGACCCCCATCCCCAGGAGGGTCTCGATCCCCATCTGGGCCGTGAACTTCGCCATGAGGCCGAAGACGGCGAGGGGGGCCAGGTGCATCGACCACTTGACGACGGTCATGCATATCTCCTGCAGCGACCCCAGAAGCTCCATGAAGGGGCCGGAGTTCCGCGGCGAGAGGGTGAGGACCGCTATCCCCACGATGATGGCGAAGAGGACGACCTGGAGCATCTGGCCGGAGGCCATGGCGTCGAGGGGGTTGGAGGGGAAGAGCCCTCCGATGATCCCCGGGATCTCGAAGAGCTCGGGAATATCGGCGATCTCCTGAGAGCCCTCGGGGGCCACCGCCATCGATACCACATCCTCTCCCTGGATGTACTGACCCGGGTTGATGAGGAGGGCGACGGTGATCCCTATGGCGATGGCGACGGCGGTGGTGACGATGAAGTAGAAGCCGGCGAGAACCCCCAGCCTCTTGACCATCTCCATCTCCTGATTGGCGGCGATGCCCAGGATGATGGAGGCGAAGACCAGGGGGACGACGATCATCTGCAACAGCCCGAGGAATATGTATCCGGGGAGGGATAGCCACTCGCTGATGGTGGCGGAGAGCCCGGGGTCGACGATCCCCGCCGTCGGCCCCATGACGATCCCGAGGCCCGTCCCCAGGATCATCCCGAGGAGGACCTTCAGCCACATCCTCCCCTTTATGAGGGACTGCAGCTCCAAGCTCAGCTTCTTTATCTGGGGCGGATGCCGAATCCTGGTGGATCTTCTTCTCCCGTCCATGATATACAATGGATAGGATAATTATGATATTTGTTCTTTGCCACCGACGAGAAAAGAGGAGGAGAGAAATTGGAGGATCGATGGGAGTTTCAGGAGGCGACCACAGGGGAGGCTGAGGGGCTCGTATCCCCGGGCGGGTGCCGGGGTCACCGGCGCCAAGGGACCCGTCCGCCGTTTATGGCAGGAGAAGAGCCGTCGGATGGGGCGGGCTGGAGTCGAGGTCCAGGAGGCGAAGGGTCCGGCGGGCCCGACCTTCCTGCCTCAGCCGAACATCCTCTGGGCGCTGGCGTTCATCCCCGCCCTCTCCTGGCCCTCGACCCAGGTGGAGGCGAGGATGGCGAGCCCCAGGAGAAACTCGCAGAGGTAGACCTTCAATTTATCTGGGTCTCTTATATTTCGGGCCCGCTCCTGGAAGAGCGCCATCGCCTCCCTCTGATCCTTAGCCCGGGGCCAGATATCCTCCATATCCTCCCGGGCCTTCAAGACCAGCAGCTCCCTCTCCACCTCGTTCAGCCCCGTGGCGTCGGGGATCCACCGAAAGGCCAAGGCCAGCCCCTCCGGGGTGACGTCATGCTTAAAGTTCGTGTACAGGGGATCCGCCTTCAGGTTCATCTTCAAGTTCTGCAACCTTAGTCCCTCCCGTCATCTCGGATATATTTATACAAACGATCTTTCTGTCCTTGGCCTGAAGCTCCTCGCACCTCCAGACCACCAACGTCTCACCCTTATATTCAAGACCTTCTCTTTTATAAGGATTATCCATGATCTACAAAATTTATTCATCATGTACAGGGTCGGGTCCCCGGCTCCATCTCCTCCCCCACCCCCTGTACCTCGGGCGACGGGCAGGGGGCGGTCCAGCCCCTCCCCGGCCCTCCAAGAGGACGGCCGGTGGAGCAGAAGAAGAAAAAGTATGCGGCCCCAGGGAGAGAGTACGCGATTCCTGCTGAGCTGGTACGCGATTTCCCCATCGATGCGGGTCCGGGGCCGCAGGACCCGCTTCGATCCTCGGCTCTGCCCCCCCCAACTCACCTCGCCGACGCCGAGATGACGTAGGTCCTCTTTTCCGTGGTGAACTCATCGGGCCTGTATCCTTCCGTCGAGAAGGCCCTGGACCTCGTCTCGATCACCTCGCCGTTTCGGCTGAGGGCGAGGTCATCCAGGTGGAGGCGGGACGGGGTCTTCTTCATGATGAACTTGATGGGGTTGAAGGTGAGGGAGACGGATGCGATCCCCGCCTCCAGGGAGACGTTCGCCTCCGTCCTGTCGATCTCAAAGCCGTCGTCGTCGACGAGCCTCCCTGCGACCTGGTAGGCGCCCGGAGACTCCACGGCGACCTCGACGGTGATGACGAAGGCCTCGGGCTTATCCTCCGACTCCCTGGAACCGTCGGCGAACTCCCCGGTGAACCGGGCCGTCATGGGCTGGAAGTCCTGGGGGCAGTTCTGGATCGTTATATTCCCCTCATAACGGTCGATGATCACCCCTTCGCCGCTGTAGAGGAAGAGGTTCTCAAGGCTGAGGGGACCGCACCCGCCCTTCCTCCAGATCTCCGTCCCATCGAAGCAGACGTTTATAGATCCGGATGATTCGAGCTCTTCTCCGCCGCCGAGCCACCCTATGAGAGACCGGTTCCCGTCCAGGAGGGAGCCCTCGACCCGGTACTCGCCGGGGGAGATGACGTCGACGCCGACCTGGACACAGAGCCTCTCGTAGAGGCCGTCGCCGTCTTCGTCGATGAGGTCTGTCTTCGACCCCCCCGTCAGTGATGCCCCCGCCACGGTGAGGGTGACGGGTATCCTGAACCGGTCCTCGTCGGACCGGATCTGGATGTATCCCTCGACCCCGGTGCTGGAGGCGTTCTCGGGGACTGTGACGGTGGCGTTGACGATCCCCTCGGTCCCGGAGTCGAGCCGCTCCGGCCCCGCCGCCGATATCCAGGTCCAGGAGTCCTGCACGTAGAAGGTAGCCTCCAGGTCGAAGGTCTCTCTCGCCTTGGTGGTGACGTGATACCCATATACTATCGCCCTCCAGACGCCGGGGGCGGGGTGGTTTGACCCCACCATCTCCTCGTCGCCACGGCTGTAGGAGACGTCCACTGCCCTCCCGTTCTGGTTGAAGAGGAGGAGGGCGAGATCGCTGTCGGAGTCGGCCCAGGTGAGCCTCAGCCCGAGCCTGGTGACGTTCGCCGGCACCTCTATCGGCACCGTCCAGATCACCTTGTCTCCTATGGAGTCGGCCCAGACCTCCGTATCCACCTTCTCCGTCATCCCCACGTAGGTTACGTTGGCGAGGTGGGGGCCTGCGTTTCGGAGGCTGAAGGTCGCATCCCTCGTCTCACCGGGAACTGCAGGGCCGATAGACCACCTCTTCGGCGAGGTGGCGAGGAGCGTCCTCTCCGCCTCCAGGACGTAATCTGCCACCCCCGTTATGTTCCTCGGGTGGACCGCCATGAGCCACCTCCCCGGAGAGGGCGCCTCCACCGAGACGGTCTCGCCTCCCCCGTCCTCGGCTGCAGGATAATACTCGCTGGTGGGGGAGAGGAGGAAGAGGTCCAGTTCCGCCTCCCCCTCCCACCGGAGGGTGCACTTCAGCTCGTCAGAGCTGACGGGAACGTCGACATAGTAGTAGTTCCACTCGCCCTTGTCTATGGACCCGGCCACAGATCCCCGGCCGTCTCTTATCTGCACCCCCTCTGCCACCTCTACGGTGACCGGGATGGAGAATATGACGGTGCCGTTCTCGGATATATCGATGGAACCATCGTATCTGCCCGCCTCGACCCCATCGGGGACGCTGACGGTGGCGCCGAAGACCCTCTGGCCGTTGGCAGGGATCCGCTTCGGGAGGGGCTGGACCATCGTCCAGTCGGCCGCGGGACCCGATACGGTGGTGGAGACGTCCGAGAGCTCTCTATCGGTGAAGAAGAGGAGCTTGGAGTTCCAGTCTACGTCTCCGGGGACGAGGGCGTACATCTTCTTCTGGAACCTGTCTGCTCCGGTGTCGAGGCTCCCATAGACGGTCTCGTCGCCGGCGATCCAGAAGTCTCCGTAGACCCACCTCCCCGCCGTCCACCGATCCGGAAGGGCGCCGCAGAGGAGATCTTCGCCCAGAGCATCAAAGGACCCCCCGGCGTCGGCCAGCCCCGCCCCCTGGTAGTAGGCCTCGTACTCCTCGTCCTGGGTGTTGTTGAGCTTCCTTGCGCCCCCCGTCAGGGCCGCCTTCACCCCGGCGGGGGTGAGGGAGGGGTCGGCCTGGATCAGGAGGGCTGCGACCCCCGCAACCACGGGGGTCGATAGGCTCGTCCCAGAGGCCGCCGCATAATAGCTCCCGATCTTCCCCTGGATATCGAGGTTTTGTGGGACCGTCGTCACGACGTTCACCCCCGACGCCACCAGCGTCGGCTTGTACCTCCCGTCCCGGAGGGGGCCCGACCCGCTGAAGGCGGCGATCCGGTCGTCGCAGTCTGTCGCCCCCACGGTGATCACCTTCACCCCGTCGCCGGGGGATTCGACGCACCCAAGACAGACGGAGGAGGCGACGAGCATCAGGAGGAGGAGCCTATCGTCTAGGTTTCCTGCAGCGACGCAGACGACGGTCCCGGCGTCGACGGCATTGTCTGCGGCCATGGATATCGGTGGGTTGCTCTCCCCGAGGTTGAGGCCGCCGAGGCTCATGCTGAGGACGTCGGCTCCATTATCTACCGCCCAGTCGATCCCGGCGATGATGTCGGAGATCTGGCCCGACCCCTTGCTGTCGATGACCCGGACGTTGAGGAGGCTCGCCCCGGGTGCCACCCCCATGTACTGGCCGCCGGAGGCGGTCCCCGACCCTGCGATGATCCCTGCTACCGCCGTACCGTGGCCCAACAGGTCGTCGGTCGTCCTCTCGGAGTCGACGAAGTTCACCTCGCCGACGACCTTGCCCGCCAGGTCGGGGTGGTTCTCGTCGATCCCCGAATCGAGGACCGCCACCACCACGCCCGTCCCGTCTATCCCCCGATCCCAGAGGGCCCTGGCGTTCACCCTATCGGTGGCAGAGAAGGCCCCATCCCCCCCCGTCAGGCTCGGGGGCTGGGAGACGACCACCGACCCGTCGGGGTAGATCCCCGATACGTGGGGGTCGGCTGCCAGCTCTCGAAGGACAGAAGAGTTGGCCGACCCTGCAACCCCGTTTATGAGGCTGTAAGAATACTTCACCTCGAAGCCATCCACCCCGCCCCTCGCCCCGCCGTTGAAGACGACGATCACCGGGATCTTCTCCTCGCCGACGACCTCGCCGTCGAAGAGGAGATCGAGGGCCGATATGACTGTTCCGTCAGGATACGAACTCGCCTCCGGCTCAGCCGAGGCGGACGCCGCCACCAGGGCGAGCAAAAGGCAGACCGCCATCATCGGTCTCCATCTCTCTACGTCCATGACTATTTCCACTCCCCGTGGGCGCCGCTGGCCATTCAAAGGTGCCGGGACATCCCAGGTTTCCCGGTTGGTAGATAATGCTAAATAAACCTGTGGATTTTCTATCCCCGATGATTCTCGGCTGGCTGATCACCAACGTCCTCTGGATCGGACTCTCCCTTCTCATCATCTCCGCCATATCGGGGAAGAGGAGGCTATCGGGGGCGGGCTGGGTCCTCTTCGGGGTCCACTGGCTGAAACAGCCCGCCGATTACCTGGCCATCGGCGACCACTTCAACGTGGGGCTGACGGTGGCGGTCGCCCTCTTATCCTTCTACCTCGGGTGGCTCATACTGGCTAGAGGGTGCCGTTCCCGCTCCTGCGACTGGGCCAGCTCCGCCGTGGCGATAGGGGGTCTAGCCTACTTTCCCTTCGCCGAGGTCCCCCTCCTGAAGGAGGTGCTCATCGGAGGGACCGCCGACCTCACCCTCCTCCTCCTCCACTGCCTGGACGTCCCGGCGGTGGCCGGAGGCGGAAGCGTCATCACCCTCTACGACCGTTCTGTGGAGATCATCCTCGCCTGTACCGCCATCGAGAGCATGGCCCTCTTCGCCGGGGTCGTCCTCTCGGTCCAGGCGCCTCTGAAGAGGAAGGCAGGGGCCCTCATAGCCTCCGTACCGGTGATATATGGTCTCAACCTCCTCCGAAACGCCTTCGTCGTCGTAGCCTACGGCGAAGGGTGGTTCGGCGACAACAGCTTTTACCTCGCCCACCACGTCATCGCCAAGGCCGGCTCCGCAGTCGCCCTCTTCGCCATAGCTTACATCGTATTCCTCCTCCTCCCGGAGCTCCTCGACATGATCGACGGCCTCGCCTCCGAGATGAGACGCGGCGGGGAGGGGCCTGCTTGAAGCTTGCGAGAAGCTCCGGCCCCTGGGTGGGAGGGCCCCTCCTCGCCGCCCTCCTCCTGACCCTGACGGGGATCTGGCAGCTCCCGGGGGCGGCCTTAGCCCTATCGATCTTCATGGTCTTCTTTCATCGGGACCCCGAACGGTCACCCCAGGGCGAGGGGATGGTCTCTCCCGCCGACGGCCTGGTGGTGGAGGCGTCCGACGAGAAGGTGGCCATATTCATGAACCCTTTCAATGTCCACGTCAACAGGTCCCCCCTGGGGGGGAGGGTGGCCAGGATCGAGCATTCGGACGGGGGTCACCGGCCCGCCTTCTTTCGGTCGTCGTCGAAGAATGAGAGGAACCTGATCGTCTTCGACACCCCTGAGGGGACGGTCCAGTTGACCCAGATCACCGGGGTCCTCGTGAGGAGGATCGTCTGCTACGTCACCCCCGGCGAGTTCGTCGATAGAGGAGAGAGGATAGGGATGATCAGGTTTGGGAGCCGTGTGGAGTTTTCCATCCCTCCCAGCTACAGCCTCAAGGTCGGGGAAGGAGACAAGGTGCGAGCCGGAGAGACGGTGGTTGCGGTGAAGGAGAGATGACCGGCATCATAGGGCTCGTCCGGCTCCCCGATGCGGCATCCATATTGAACGCCTCCCTCGGCTACGCCTCTATCCTCGCTGCGGCGGAGGGGAGGCTCACCACGTCGGCGGCGCTGATTCTCCTGGCCATCGCCGCCGACGGCCTCGACGGCTTCCTCGCCCGGAGGCTGGGAGACGGACCCCTGGGAGTCCAGATCGACTCCCTGGCGGACGCCGTATCCTTCGGGGCGGCTCCTGCCTATCTGGCTTGGTCGGCCTTCGGTTCCGATTTCGGGTCTGTCTTTTCGATCTTGGGCCCGTTTTACCTTGCCTGCGGGATCCTTCGCCTCGCCCGGTTCAACGTGACGGGAAAGAAGAACGGCGAGTTTCAGGGTATGCCCATTCCGGGGGCCGGAGCCTTCGTTGCGGCCAGCATCTTTCTGGACGGCCCCCTGCTCACGGCCTTTCTGATGGTCTCGATGTCTCTTTTGATGATCAGCACGATCCCGTACCCCAAGCTCAGAGATCCGAGGTTCGTGCCCCCGGTTCTGGCGGTGGGAGCAGCTTCTGCTGCGGCCTGGCACCAGGGAGATCTTCGCCTATCGGCGGGGGTCGTATTTTTAGCTCTGATCGGCTATCTCATATCACCGGTGGTGATAGAGGTATGCCGACGGAGAGGGAAGCGGCCGCCTTCGAGGCGGGGATAAAGCTGGGGGCGCTGTACCACCAGTTCGTGGGATCGCCCGTCTCCGCCGAGACGGCGGAGAGCCTGGAGGTGGCGATGGAGGAGTCGATATCCCTCCAGCCTCACGTCAGGTCCGTCTCGGTGAAGATCGACCGAGAGATGCTGACAAAGAACGTCTACGGCTACGGCGAGCTCTCGGGGAAGATGATACGGGCCCTGGTGGAGATCGACCTCGATGGGGCGGTCGTCAGGGCGAAGCTCGAGTACGACCCCAAGATCGACTATCCCCTGATGTCCCTCCTGGACTGAGGGGAGAGCCAGCTGACAAAAAATAGGATGAAGGCGCTCGCCGCCATCCCCAGTAGAGGCATCTTCGCCCCGAACAACAGGGCGGTGCCGCCGCCTCCAATGAGGGCGGCCAGGGCTCCGTCGGAGGTGAGGCGGAGCTTCTCCCTCCAGAAACCCGCCACCAGGGGGACGATGAGACCTCCGGCGAAGACTGTGTAGGCGGATAGGAGGGTCGCTATGATCTCCGGGAGGCGGAGCGCCGAGAGGAGGGCGACGGCTCCGATGAGGACCGTCCCGCCCCGGGAGACGATCATCATCGTCCTATCGCTCGACTCCGGCCTCGCCCTCCTGAATAGGTCGAGGGAGAAGATCGAGGTCGCCGTCAGGAGGGTGGTGTCCGCCGAGGAGATGAGCGCCGAGAGGAGGGCGGCGGCGGCGATGCCCATCGCCAGGGGCGAGAGGGTCTCTGCCATGAGGACGGGGAGCGCCTCCTCGGGTCCGATCTCCGGAAATAGGGTCCTTGCAGTGATCCCGATCCCCGTTATGATGAAGGCGAGGGGGACGAGGAGGAGGGCGGCGGCGAGGGCCGACCGCCTCGCTGTCTTTGGGTCCTTCGCCGAGAAGAGCCTGGAGTATATGTCGGGGCCTGCGATGTAGGTGGAGCCGACCAAAAGGACCAGGATCGCCACATCGACCCCACCTCTGCCGTCGGAGGTGGGGAAGGACTGGCCCGCCAGGATCTCGGGCCCCGCCAGATGAAGAGCCCTCCAGCCGACGACCAGAAGCCCCAATAAAAGTATCAAGATCTGGACTGTGTCGGTCTTGACGATGGACCTCTGGCCCCCCAGGGCGGTGTAGCCGACGAAGACGACGGCGGAAGCGACCATGAAGATCTCCTGCCAGGGGCCGAATAGAACTCCCAGAAGCTTTCCGGCCGCCACGATCTGGGCCGCTATTATCCCCACCCAGGAGACGAGGACGAGGGCCGAGGCCGCCGACCGCACCCGGGGATCGTACCTCTCCCCCAGAAGCTCAGGGAGGGTGTAGCAGGCCGCACCCCTCACCTTCTCCGCGAAGAAGACGGATAGGACCAGGAGGCCCAGGGAACCCGAGAGGAGCCACCAGGCTCCCGTCAGCCCCTCGCTATAGCCGAGCCCCGCCATCCCCAGGGTCGACGACGCCCCCAGGATCGTGGCGACGAGGGTGGCGGTGAGGACGACGGGGCCCAGGGCCCTTCCGGCGAGATAGAAGCCCTCGGGGGTCCACGACCGCCTCGCTGCGGCCGCCCCCACCCAGATCATGAGAAGGAGGTATCCTCCCACCGTCAGGGCCACTGTCCAGACATCGTCAACCATCACGGCCCTTTAAGGTTTACGATAGGATAAGCCTTCCTATCCAAACTCTAAATACCAAAAGCATCCATGGGGTGCGAGATGACTCTGGCAGATCCCTTCGGCCGGAAGGTGACGGGGCTTAGGATAGCGATAACAGCTCGGTGCAACCTGAGATGCCTCTACTGCCACCACGAAGGAGAGGACCCGGCGCCCTCCGGGAGGCGGGAGATCTCAGCAGACGAGATAGTGAAGGTGATCTGTGCCGGAGCCAGCCTCGGGATCAGAAGGGTGAAGCTCACAGGAGGCGAGCCTCTTATGCGCCGAGACCTCGAAACGATCCTGGCGAGGCTCCCCGAAGGGTTGGAGGTCTCCCTCACCACCAACGGCACCCACCTCGCCGGAAGGGCAGTGGCTCTAGCCGGAGCGGGGCTCGATAGGGTGAACGTCAGCCTCGACTCCCTCCGCCCTCAGGCCTACAGAAGGATCACCGGCGGGACCGAAGAAGACCTCAAAAGGGCGGTGGCGGGGATAGACGGTGCCCTCGAGGCGGGGCTTCTCCCCGTCAAGGTTAATATGGTGGTCCTGAAGGAGAACGAGGGGGAGGTCTGGGATCTGATCGACTTCGCCCGGGACCGGGGGGCGATCCTCCAGCTGATCGAGCTTCTGGAGAGACCGGGGCTGGGGATCGGAGGCGACATAGCCGGCATCGAGGCGGCCCTCGAGGAGGGGGCTGACGAGATCGTGACGAGAGATATGCACCGGAGGAGGAAGTACTTCCTCTCGGGTGGGGAGGTGGAGGTCGTCCGCCCCATGGACAACACCGAGTTCTGCGCCCACTGCAACCGGCTCCGGGTAACCTCCGACGGGAAGCTCAAACCATGCCTCCTTCGAAACGACAACCTCGTCGATCTGGCGGGTGCCGACGGCGAGGAGATGAAACGGCGGATCGAGGAGGCCGTAGGCCTCCGGAGCCCCTACTTCTGCGGCGGGGATGAAAAGGAACGGTGAAGACGGGCAGGTTTGGGGGTTTTCATATGCTGGTAGCCCCGGGGCTCCATCCTCCTCCTCACCCCATCCGCCTCGATGAATATCTCCCTCTCCTCCAGCACCCTTCCGATGACGGCGAAGTCGCAAGCCTGCCTCGCCCTATCGATCAGATCCGGCCTCACTGTGAAGACGAGCTCGAAGTCGCCGCCGGTGTATAGGGCAAGGGCGAGGGCGTCGTCTCTCCCCTCCGCCACCTCCGATACGAGGGGGTCGACGGGGATCTGGTCCTCCCAGACGAGAAAGCCAACGCCTCCGGCCTCCGCGAGGTCGAATAGGGATAGGGCTAGGCCGTCGCTGTTGTCCATCATCGAGGTGGCAGCCCCGGATAAGGCGAGGGCTCGACCCTCCTCCATCCGGGGGGAGGGCAATAGGAGCCTTTTTGTGAGGGCGCGAAGGTCGGGATCTCCGATCTCCATCTCCCCCCTCCCTTCCGCCTCCAGGGCGACCCGGAGCCCCGCCCCCGCCGATCCCAGGGTCCCGGTGGTGCAGAGAAGGTCTCCGGGCCTCGCCCCCCTCCGGCGGAGGACAAGGTCCTTCTCGACCCAGCCGAGGGCCGTCCCCGAGAGGGCAAGCTCATCGAACGAGTCGAGATCGCCGCCCAAAACCCTCGTGCTGTAACGTCGGGCGCAGTCGTTCATCCCCCTGAATATCTCCTCTGCGAATGCGACCTCGGCATCTTGCGGGATTGCGGCGGCTATGAGCAGGCCCAGGGGGGCGGCGCCCATCGCCGCGACGTCGCTCAAATTGACGGCGACGGCCATCCACCCGATCTGCCAACCTGTCGCGATCCCCGGAAAGTCGGACTTCCGGTGGAGGATGTCCGTCGTCCATACGAGCCATCCATCGCCATCCTCCACCATGGCGCAGTCGTCCCTCTCCCCTATCCCCAGGATTTCCGTGATCTTCCTCACCAGCTCCCGCTCCCCCAGATCCGAGCACCTATCCGTCATTTCAAGTCGCCCATATTCTCTCTCATATCATAAATCTTGTTATTCATAGAGTTGTTTCCATTACGTCGAGGTCCAACTCCGATATTTTAAAGGGGACAGTATTATACATGGAATAAATGTTTATATTGGATATGCCGTTATAAGCTCCAGGGAGGAATTAGGCAATGTATAAAAGCCTCTTTATGGTATTAACAGTGCTCCTGCTCTCCGCAGGGATGGCACTGGCAGAAGATGTGGTAGAAGAGGAGACCGCCGATGTAGTGACGGTAACCTTTTCAGGGATAGCTGTAGAGCTTTTCGTCGGCGAGATCCCCGGCGCCCCCACGGTATGGGCGGTCGAGGTGACCTCCGTTGAGGAGGAGGCCGAGGTCTGCAGCGAGATCGTCAACGTCACCGTCTTCCAGGCGACCCCTCCACCATGGGGAACCTTCGACGAGAACGTCGAAGCCGGCGATGAGGTAGAGGTCTACGGCGCCTACATAGAGGACGAGACCGGATGCACCGTCACCCTCCAGGGATCCGAGGACTACTACTTTCAGGCTGTCGTCGTGGAGGCTGACGAGGTAGTCGACGAGACCGAGGTCGACGAGACTGAGGTTGACGAGACCGAGGTCGACGAGACTGAGGTTGACGAGACCGAGGTCGACGAGACTGAGGTTGACGAGACTGAGGTTGACGAGACCGAGGTCGACGAGACTGAGGTTGACGAGACCGAGGTCGACGAGACTGAGGTTGACGAGACCGAGGTCGACGAGACTGAGGTTGACGAGACCGAGGTTGACGAGACCGAGGTTGACGAGACCGAGGTTGACGAGACCGAGGTTGACGAGACCTCGTGCTAGGATTATTGAGACCTTTTTCAAGTACAGATAGGGGAGGCGTGGCGGCGACTTTCGCCGCCGGACCCATCCCTTTTATCTCAAAACCCCAGATCTTCTCATGAGGTGCATGACGAAAGGGAAGATCACCGAGATCGACCCCCAGGGGTCGAGCCGCATGATCCGAACGAGAGGAGGCGACCCCGATCTCATCATCCTGGACGTCCGGACGGCGGCGGAACATGAGATGGTCAGGATCGAGGGGTCGGTGAACATCGACCTTCGATCGCCGACCTTCGAGGCGGAGCTTGAAAAGCTCGATCGAAAGAAGACCTACCTTGTCTACTGCCTGGTGGGGATCAGGTCGAGAGAGGCGGCGAAGGCGATGGAGCGGCTCGGCTTCGAGAAGGTCATCAGCATGGCAGGCGGGATCAGAGAGTGGCATCGTCGGGGGCTTCCCGTCGTCGGCCGATAGACCGATATATCCGGGACGCAGCCCCCCACCCATGCGATTTGGCATCGTAGTCACCGATCCATCGGACTGGACCGCGAGGGCGATCGCCTCCGGCCTGGAGAGGTGCGGGGCGGAGGCGGTCTATCTGAACTTCTCGGAGCTTTCGGCCCCGGTGGGGGCCGGCCTTCGGCTGGAAGCTGACGGCTCCGACCTCTTCGGCCTCGACGGCCTGGTGGTGAGGGACCTGGGGAGGTCGGGGGCCGTCGACGTTGCCTTCCGGTTTGAAGCGCTATGCGTACTCCAGGAGCTGGGCCTTCCGATTGTCAACCCGCCTCAGGCGATTTCGAGGGCCGCAAACAAGTTCGCCACATCCATCGCCCTCCACCAGTCAGGGGTACCCCATCCCAGGACTCTGGTGACCACGAGCCTTTCGGCCGCCACCGAGTTCGTCGCCCGCCACCGACGGGCGGTCTCAAAACCGTTATTCGGCTACAAGGGAAGAGGCCTTGCCCTTCTGACACCCGAGGACCCGAGCCATCTTCGAGAAGTCCTTGCCAAAAGCGGCGTCGTCTACCTCCAGGAGTTTCTAGAATCATCGGCCCCATCGCCTCGGGACATCAGGACCTTCGTCGTTGGAGGACGGGTGGCGGGAGCGATCTACAGGGTCGCGCCGCCGGGGTCGTGGATCAGCAACCTCGCACGAGGAGGGGCGCCGGTGAGGTGCCCCCTCACCCCCGAGATCGAGGACCTCGCCCTCCGGGCCGCCGCCGCCGTCGGGACGGTCTACAGCGGCGTCGACCTCCTGGAGACCTCCGGAGGCCTTTCGGTCCTGGAGGTGAACGGGACCCCCTCGGGGTGGGGGGTCTTCCAGGCCTGGGGAATCGACGTCGGCGAGATGATCGCCTCTGCCGTCCTCCGCATCGCCGAAGGCTCTCTTTAGGCGTCATCGAGCCGGGGCGGCCGCTTCAGGGTAACGGTTATCTATCATGCGACGGCTCGTCGAGATCATGTTCACCATACTCACGGGCTCTCAGTTCGGGGACGAGGGGAAGGGGAAGGTCGTCGATCTCCTCGCTGAGGATTACGACGTAGTCGTCCGGTTCCAGGGGGGGGACAACGCCGGCCATACCGTCATCGTGGGGGAGCGGACCTACAAGCTCCACCTCACCCCCAGCGGCGTCCTCTTCGGAGCGAGGCTCCTCATCGGCCCCGGGGTCGTCTTGAACCCCAGGGTCCTCTGGTCCGAGATCGAGGCGCTCCGGGCCGAAGGGATCCAGCCCAACATCGGGATCGACGCGAAAACGTCGATCATCATGCCCTACCACATCGCCCTCGACGAGCTGCGGGAGATGGGCAGGAAGGAGAAGATCGGGACGACGAAGAGGGGGATCGGCTACGCCTACATCGACAAGTTCAGCCGCGACGAGGTCCAGATGAAGGACCTGAACGACCCCGCCCTCCTGGAGGCGAAGCTCGCCGAGATCGGACCCGCCAGGGAGAAGGCGATATCCGACCTCGGAGGCGACCCGTCCGTCGTCAGAGACCCCGCCCTAATAGGCGAGTATCTCAAAATCGGCCAGGCCCTCAAAGAGAACGTCGCCGACGTCTCCTACGAGATAAACGTAGCCCTCGACGCGGGAAAGAAGGTCCTGGCGGAGGGGGCACAAGGCGCCTTCCTCGACGTCATTCACGGGACCCAGAAGTTCGTCACCTCGTCTTTCACCACCGCCGGGAGCGCCTGCGCCAATTTGGGCGTCGGGCCCGCGAGGGTCGACAACGTCGTCGGGATCGTCAAGGCGTACATGACCCGGGTGGGGGAGGGGCCGATGCCCACCGAACTGAACGACGAGGCCGGAGCTCACCTCTCAAAAGTAGGAAAGGAGTTCGGCACCACCACCGGCCGGCCCCGCAGGTGCGGGTGGTTCGACGCCGTCCTCGCCAAGAAGTCGATGTACCTCAACGGCTACACCGAGCTCGCCCTGACCAAGCTCGACGTCCTCGGGGGGCTCGACCCCATAAAGATCTGCACTGGCTACGATCTGGACGGCGAAACCCTCAACTACCCGCCGGAGAGCACCGTCGAGTTCGCAAGGTGTCGCCCCATATACGAGGAGGTCAAAGGCTGGACCGAGGATATCACAGGGGCGAAGTCGTACGAGGCGCTGCCGGGAGCCGTCCGGGATTACGTCGAGAGGATCGAGGCGCTCCTGGGGGTCAAGATCACCATCGTATCGGTGGGGCCGGGAAGGGAGCAGACGGTGAGGAGAGGGTGAAAGGGGCGGCGGGAGTCGCCCTCTATTTTTGGTCACAATATTATTCTTTTCTAAATATATTCCCTGCGGCGCGGAGGCGGGGGGGGCAAGGGCTTCACCGATGTATTTGATAGAAGAGAATGTTTCTATGATTATAACCTCCAGAAACGTGACGGGGAACGATTATTATTACCAGAAAAATCTTGATGAATGTAATTTTAGCGGATATCCAAAAAGAACTAAATACTACTTCACAGCATTGTTCGCTTATACCAATTAGGCATAAATATCCGGTCGACTGTTAGAATTATAAAAGTGAAACTATGGCAACCAAAAAGATTGTTTCCTCAAGAACCGCACTTCACGAATTGATGGAAAAAACCATCAATAAGAATCTTCGATCCATGGAAGAGCGGGAGGAATATGCAGAATATGCTGTTAAAACTAATATAATAGAATCTAACTGTGGGCTAGAAGAAATTCCAAAAAATTTTTTGGGATATTCAATCGAAATTAGATCTACTGTAGATAAGTATCTTTACGTGATTATAGTTAAATCAAATAATAAAAACTTTACACTATATTTGGATACTATGAACAAACGATTCTGGAAAATCCATAACATTGAGAAAAGTGAAACCGTAGATGCATTTCTTAATCAATTCTCAAATCAATTACATAAAATTGATACACTTTGGATGCCACACCAAATGATCGGAAATTTAGAGAAAGACTATATAAATGTTGGATTCTCAATTAAATATAAACAAGAAGTTATGGAAGAAGAAGATCTATCCGATGAGGAAGTTTCTCAATTATCCATGAGGTTGTGGTCGAAAGGCTCTGGACCATCAAAAGGGATAATACAATTATTAGAGGCAAATGGATATCCGACCACCAAAACATCAACAAGATTATTAAATATATGCAATGGCGAAATAAAATTTCTTGATGAAGCGTATTACGATGGAAAAATAACAGTGATAAAGGGAACAGATATACAAGAACATATTCATTTTGTAAATAATGTTATACTAGCGTATTCTGATATAATGAATAGAATTGAGAGATATAGAATTAGTTTCATGTCGTCAGCCAATGAATTTGAAATTAAAGGAGCTCCATTCGAATTATTATTTTCAAAAGATCAAGATATAGAAAAACTTGCAGAAAAATTGACGGATTCGACAAAACCTTTTAGGACATGGGGTATTATTCATGATTTTGAAAAAGATTTCTTAAGGATTGCAGGAGTAGATACGCATACAGGAGACAAATTTGACATGGATTTAATGCCTGAATATGCGAGGATATACCTCCCAAAAAATGCCTGTGGGAATCTGATTTTCCGGCTTTACACAAATATTCAACATTCACTAGATTCGAAGGTGAGAATTTTTGATGAATCAGGAACTACCATTTTCTGATCACCGTGAAATGATGAATGCGGTTCTCGGTTTAGCTTATAACCTGAGATCTTATCCCAATCATTTACATAAAGCGGGATATAGAATTTCACGTATCGAACCGAGATTTAAACTAAACGTATCACAAACGTTAAATCCAGATATAATATTTATGTCAAATGATCATGTTCTAATTGCTGAATGCAAAAGCGCAGCAATTAAAAGTGGTAAAAATATTAAAAATTATGGAAATATAACGGAGCGACACTTATCTGAAAAAGGAATAGACATTATAGCAGAAAATCCATTATTCGATGTAGCCATATTTGGAAACAGTAATATTAAAACTTTAACATATATATTAAAAAAGAATGGCGTGTCATATCCCCAGGTGGAAATTGACAAAATAATCCAGAAAAAATTTGGCAACGCATTTAAAGATACCGATCTAGAGAGCTTGTTTAGTAAAGCCGTTATTATAAAAGGAAAACCACCCAATATTATAAAATTTGACAATAATAGCACTCCAGAAGATATCGCTCCTTATGTCATCCAAGATTTGATGCAGAGGGTAGAATTAAAGAGAACTGTATTTAAAACGAGAGATTTGGCAAAAGAAATATTCGAAGCTGCATGGGACGATTTAGATGAGACATTCAAAGATGAACTACGTAAAAAAATAGATAAATTTTTACGGACTTATTGTAAAACCACCACGAACAAAATAGGTAAGAAGAGTAGAAGGCGGAAAGTTAAAAAAATGCCAAAATTAGATAAGTATTTATCCAAGAATGATGATATTTGGACGATCAATGTTAAAGATCACTGGAAAAGTAAAGATGCATTTCGAAAGGATTGTATAGAATTGATGAAATATATTAAAAGGTCACCGGCGCGAAAGGGCTGGATTGATTCCAGGTAGCTTCTGCTCGGCGATATTCAACTATAGATCGATCGGGCCAGATTAGGGAATGTAAGCGGTCTCGCGCCGCCGATGATATATATTATATTTTATTTTTACCTTTCGATAATATGAATGTCCGCCCGTGTCGCCCACAGAATGGCGGCTGGAATCGCCGACCTCACCGATCTGTGCCGCCCCTCCTACCGCCCGATGGAGACGCGCGCTGCATTTTCGAAGAGCGCGACCGCCGCCGCTCCCCACCCCCTCTCGTCTTCGCCCGACCGATCCGGGATGGTCGCACCGGGCGGGAAGACCCGGCGGGCCTCTCCGGCGGAAGTCGGGATCGGATCCGTGCGGTTAGCGAGTTCGGGTTTGAAGCTGAAAAAGAGGTCGATGGGAAGCCGGCGCCGTGGTGGCGGGCTGTCCGATCCCCAGCGGCCCCGGTCTGCGGGTCGCCATCCGGCCGTCGGGTCGGTCGGGCCCGGCCGGTGGGGCCGGGGGTGGTCGGCGCCGACCGGCCAGGCGGGGCGGTCTAGCGCCGCCGGGAGTATATTTTTAATTTTATTTTAAAAACCGAAGCTCTTGAAGACGTTCCATCGCCCCCCCTCCGCAGCAGCCCGCCCGTCTCCTCGCCCGCACAGCCGCTCGATGATTCGCCCGCCAGACTGCGGCCCGGACCACCCTACCCCCGCCGCCTGTCGCCCGCGCCCCACCCGGCGCCCCCGAGCCTCCTCCTTTTGGCCCATCATGAGTGCCTGCGCCGCCCGGCGCTTCCGCGCCGGGCGGGAGGGCAGCCGGGATGGATGAGAGTCGAGGGGGCAGCTGGGTGATTTCGCCATCCTTTGGACACGGCCTGCCGGGATGGTCTGCGCCACCAGGAATATATTTTTAATTATATTTTATAGACCGATGCTCTTGATGACCTTCCTGCGACCCTCCGCCCCCGCGCCTCCGCCAAGCGAGACGGGGGCCGGATCGATCGCGGCAGGCGAGTGAGAGCATACGGTCGGCTCGTCGAATCCTGGAAAAGGGTATAAATTGGCTGAGGACGAAAGATATCTCAGCTATGTTCTCCGAGTACATCCAGGCAGCCCTCTCCCGGGCTGAATACGAGCCGATCGAGGAGGGCGACTTTTGCGCCACGATCTCGGGCCTCCGGGGCGTCATCGCCACCGGAGAGACGATCGAGGAGTGCCGCAAGGATCTCATCGAGGTCCTCGAAGGATGGATCGCCCTGAGGCTCCGGCTCGGGATGGCCATACCGCCGATCGCCGGCAAGACCATCGATGTCTCAGCGGAGCCCGAGGCCGTTGTCTAAACTATCTCCCGTCTCTCATCGAGAGCTGATCCGTCGCCTTCAAAAGCTGGGGTTCGAGGGACCATATAGCGGAACAAAGCATCCGTACATGGCCAAAGGAGACCTTCTAGTCACGATACCGAACCCTCACGGCAGCACGATCGGCGTGAAGCTCCTGTCTATAATCCTGCGGGAGGCCGGGATCGAAAGAGACGAGTGGCTCTCGGTTTAGGTAGAGACGGATCGACATCTAGAAGACATACCTTCTGCTCCAGATCGAGTATATCGGCAGATCGACGGTTTTGTCTGCGAGCTTCGCGGATTCACGAGACCTGAGCAGGCGGGTTCGGAGGTGAAAGATGAGCAAAACGGATTGGTCGAAGCAGGAGAAGACTATCGGACGCATCGCCTTCGAGGCCGCTTACTTCCGGGAGTGCATGGCTGCTCGTGATGTGGTCCGCAAGATGGCGGCTGAAATCGACGATCCGCCAGGATTATGGCGGCTTTCGGATTTTCTGACGGAGAAACGCAAGGAGATAGATGAGAAGTACGACTATCGTTATTCTGTCCTCGCGCTCGTCTTCGCCCGGTTGATCAGGGAGGGATGGATCAAGCAAGAAGACCTGGTGGGCCTCTATGACGAGAAGCTGGAGCAGATCCAGGAATTTGCAGAGACTGGAATTAAACCTGGGGATGAAGCCTAAGGGAACGAGCCGCCATGAATGACATGCAGTCTGATCCCCGGCGGCCTCCGGTCGGCGGTCGGCATTCAGCGGGCTTCCTGGTCTATCGACCCCGGCCGGAGGGTCCGGAGGGCGGTCGGCGCCGAGGTCGAGCGGGGTGGCCTTCCGCCGCAGGGTGTATATTTTTTATCGTATTTTAAATATTTAATATATTTGTTATCGTCTCGACGACCTCGCCAACCCTCTCAGCTTTGAGGTGCCCTGCGCGGTACAAAATTATCTTGCTGTCGGCGGTGAAGAGCCGATTGGGCCTGACGTTGCTATCCTTCTTGAGGGACCCCTCTTCGAAGTCGGCATCATTTATCCCAACGGCATACCTGTCCTTGAAATGTCGGCTGGTTGTCTGACAGAGGATCCTGTCGTCCCCCTCGAGCTCGCCACCACCAGGGCAGGACGCCTCTTGGCCTCGGCCAGGTTCGAGAATGGGAATGGGAACGGGACCACGACCACATCCCCCTTCACAAATCGTCCCAGGCTTCGTCCTCCTCAGGGGCGAGCCACTCCTCGGCGAGGACCGGCTCGCTCAATATGGCCCCTTCGATCCACCTTTCGGCGGATCTCTCCTTCAAAAAGCGGACGAAATCTAGAACCTCCTTGAGATAAGGCTCGGGAAAGACCTCGATCTCCAGGAGTATCAGCTCTTTCGTCTTCATGCCAGCGGACTTATAAATCTCCTTAAGTAAAAGACTTTCTCCGATCTTTCGGCTTCCAGCCGCCCGGAGCTAGGCCTCTCACGCTCCTGGCACGGATTGTCAGCGGAGCAGATTGGCATCGTGGAGGAGGCAGCCTGCTGACCCGCACCGCCTGAAGGGTGGGGCCAGGGGGAGGTGCCCTTCCGACGATGGGAATATATTTTATATTTTATTTTATAAACCCAATGTCCTTGGTAGCCTCTCCACCGCCACCTTCCCGTCGCCATCCGTCTCCGCGAGGGAACCGCAGCTCAATGAGTCCTCACGCCAGATCGCGGCTGAGAAACCGACACGCCGGATCGGTCGCCGCCGGCGGAAGGAAATTGGGCGGGAGAGGCCAATAGCCTTGTTTAAATATCTAGACTCATCAAGTGGACCGTCTCCAACTCTATTACGGCTTAGACTGCAGGATACCTGGAAATATAGATCGATCCTCTAGGTGAGAACCGACATATTTTTTACCGATATAGACAATTATAGTTTCAAGTTAATTTCCAAAGGTACGAGGAGATGACCCCTAAAGCGATTTTGTTCCTTCTGCCTCTTGCGATCTCAGCGATGCCGGTTTTAGCGGAGGATGTAGGAGATCTCATGAGCCTTAATCAGAGGATACAAACCCCCTCAATTGCCGATCCCACCAGAAGCCAAGGCGCCCTCCTGTCAGATACTTGGCGTCCAGCGGATCAGATCCGGTTTGAATATGAAAATGATGATATCCGAGCAAGTCCAGTAGATTCGCTCCGTCAGTTTAGCCTTGAGAGAGAGGGCGATCCCCTCATCGAGTCCCTCCAAGACGATAGACCGGAGGTCAGAGCAAGGGCCGCCGATGCCCTCATAAAGTCCCTCCAAGACGATAGACCGGAGGTCAGAGCAAGGGCCGCTGGTGCCCTCGGCGTCATAGCCGATGAAAGGGCGGTCGATCCCCTCATAAAGTCCCTCCAAGACGATAGACCGGAGGTCAGAGCAAGGGCCGCCGATGCCCTCGGCGTCATAGCCGATGAAAGGGCGGTCGATCCCCTCATAAAGTCCCTCCAAGACGAAAGACCGGAGGTCAGAGCTAGTGCCGCTGGTGCCCTAGGTATGATAGGCGATGAAAGGGCTGTCATTCCTCTAATTGGGGCTCTGAACGATGACGATGAGTACGTGCGGCTAAAAGCTGCTTCTTCTCTCCGCAATCTTGATGCATACCCCGTCTATCCGCCAGAGCCAGTTGTAGAGGAGCCAGTTGTAGAGGAGCAAGACCCTACAATGAAGGAAATGATTGCGAGACTCCCATATGGACTGATCGCATTCAAGCGCCCTCTAAAAATGAAACAAGGAGTTGAGTATGTTGTTGAAGTGCGAATATCAGGTGAGGCAAATATAAGTCAGACGACTTTGGCTGAAAGTCTCGAAGGCCCCGGAGAAACCCTAATGAAAGAGATGAGGGTTGGAGACAGAATGAGGGTTGCTCTGGAAGGTGATGAGGAAGATTTCAGAATCGTTCCTATGTTTGATAGCAGTTTAGATTATGTTGTTGTAGGGGGACCCTACAAGGCTTGGAAATGGAAGGTCACTCCACTAAAGAGCGGCAGCCATACATTATTTTTAAATGTTTATGTCGCAATAGAAAGACCGGGGGCTGGAGATACATGGGATAGAGCTAACGTAATGAGCGAAATGATTGAGGTAAAGGTAAGTTATCCCTATATGATCAAAAATCTGGTAAAAACTGATATTCAATTGCAATGGATTATCGGCGCAATCATTATTCCTATTTTTTTATATCTATGGAAGAATAGACATCGAAAATAGTAAAGCTGAGAAAGACCGATAGGGGGCTGTCAGTTCTTATATTCAAGGGATGCGTTTTGGCCTATAGATCCGAGAATGAAATCGACCCGATCGCTCACCTCTTTGAGATCATCCAGCGCTCCAGCCTCTCCTGGGGCAGGCCAATCCTTGGATAGGACCAGTTCACCCCCCATGCATCTCTTCTTTCTAGCCGAGGACGGGAACGACGCCGGAGGGGACGACGCCGGATCGGCGCTGAGGTCGAGGTGAGGTTGGGAGGACCGCCGAGGGCGTTAGGAGCGGTCTTCCCCCGCTAAAAATACATTTTAAATTTTATATTAAAAATCCAATTACTTCGACGACATCTCCACCGCCTCTATGCCGCCGCACGACCTGCGGCCCTGGTGGCCGGCCCTCCTCAGGGGCGGCGGGAATGAAAGGCCGCCGGAGTGAAGAGCGAGATCCCCCCATTCGCCCCCTCCCCCGGGCGGTTTCAGCATATACCAGGGAAGATCGTCATTCCGGGGATAAGGCTTCGGATCACCATCTCCTTTCCGTCCACGGGTTTAGATCCCGGAATGGACCTAGACGATATTGCAGATGAAGAGGGTTCTATTGATCCCCGTATCGATTCCCCGGGTCAGGTTGATCCCCTTGTCAATCCCACGGGTCATGTTGATGGACCTGCCGATCTTATGGGTCAATTTGACCCCTCGGTCGGCCCCTGGGGCCAGAGAGGGGGTAAAATGGGTCGAGGAGTTTATCGTCCATATCTTCATATGATTCATACTCACCACGGAGCCCGATGTAAACTCCATCGGTGAGTTGAATCTCCATAGGTCGCCCTCGGCGGTGGATGGGGATAAGGTGGCGACCCCCACGATCAATATAAATATACAAGCCAGCTTCATAGGATCACGCCACCGCGATGATCCTTTCAGATTTAAAATCTTTCGGCTCAGTCTCAGGAGGAGAGGCCCCCCCCGGCGGAAAGCTCCTTGATCATCCCGCTTTGCCCTCTCCGGACCGTCCCCCACCCTCTCCTATCGGCCCCTGCCCCCTGCCCTGGTCCGGGGGTCCGGATGCCGCTGGCTGAACCGTCACAGAATGATCCCCCCAGCTCTACCTCCTCACCTCCCTCTCCACCTCGTCGCAGAACCCCTTGATATCTTCGTCGGAGAGCTTGCCCTCGGGGATTACAAAGACCCTGTACCCGGCGGCGGTGAGCTTCCTCTCCGTGAAGGGGTCGGCGTTTCTGGTGTCTAGGACGATTATCTTCTCTTTTTTAAATAATATGTCTGCAACGTACCCCACCCGAAGGGAGGTCGAGAGCCGGAATTTGAGCCCCCGAGCCTCCAGATCAGAGACGACGCTATCGAGCTTGCGCAAGAATACCACATCCTGAGACGGTGCAGGGGTGGTATACGCTATTACTCTATATCCGGCATTCCATCGACCACATCGTCCCTTAGTCCTTCCAGGCCCCTCCACAGTCCGATGACGGACCGTTCCTTGGAGGTCCTCGACCCTGCACCTGGGGGGCGGAGCGGATCAACGGTGCGACCCGCCCCCGAGGGGGAGGTGGCCCCTTCCTCCGCCGGTACCGGCGGTGGATCGGGAGAGGTCCACCCCGGCGATGGAGGCTACCCCCAGGACCGCCCCTGCGTTGATGGCGGTGGAGATGGTCATGAAGATGGGGAGCCCCTCCGTGAGGTCGTAGCTCCATAGACCCCCCACATGCCCCAAAAGCTCCATGTAGCATCCTAGGGCCACGCTCACCACCACGAGGGCGGCGTTCCAGTCGATGGAGCACCTGCTGGAGGCGAAGATCCCCAGGAGGGCCATGGCGGCGTAGAGGGCCAGAAGATCCCTTCCCGCCAGCTGAAAGTAGCCCTCCAGATAGAAGAATATGGAGAAGACGGTGACGGCAGCTGCGAAGGGGAGCGGTCGCCACCGCTTGAGGCGATCGAAGAGGTGAAGCCTTTCAAACCAGAGCCTGCAGAGGTCCGATATACCGTAGATCGCCACCATCAGAAGCGCCCACGCCGATACGACGAAGAGGGTGGGGCCGACGCTGCCCGCATAGTCCACGATCCCCGCCGATGTGATGACCTCCTCAGCGACGAACATCAGCGCCGCCGAAGAGAGGATGAGAGCCAGAAGGTTTTTCGTCTTCATCCTGACCGCGGCGAGGATCGATACGGCTATGGCGAAGAGGAAATTGAGATCGAATAAGAACGACTTGGTGAGGTACCCATCCATATAGAAGCCGATGACCGCCGCCTCCGCCAACAGGAGGAGGACGAAGAAGTTGGTCCTCCTCCGTGATCTGTCCGCCTCCGTATCCCCCTGCCCCCTCAATACGAGGTAGACGAAGTCGTTCAATAGCTTCAGCAGGCCCGGTGTGAGGTACTTGAAGACGGGAAGCCTCGCCATGTCGTATAGGAAGAAGTCGGCACCGACGTTGAATAGGGTAGACCACCCCGGAAACCTCAGCAAAAGCTCGATCCCCGCATTGTAGAAGTCCTTAACCTTCGCCTCAGGCCGGTCCCAGTTTCCATCCTTGCCGCTGGCGTGTTTATAGGGGAGGGAGTCGAAGTCGAACTTCCTGGAGGCGTCACCGAGCCCTCGTTCGGCAGCGAGCGACAGATGCACCACCTCCGACGGATCGTACCCCATAATCTGAGATGCAATGGAGTCTGCACAGACGACGTCGTTTGATGCGACGATCGTCTGAAAGTCGATGGGCTTTGAGCTCAGGGGGCCTATCGCCTCGTTTCCTATGGATCCATCGATGATCACCAGGTTCGGGGTGAAGGCCCGGTTCACCTCGTAGATCACCTCCTCGATCTTCATCCTGTGATACTTGGCCTTGTCCACCTCCGGGAAGGTGCCGTACATGTTCTTCATTCCCAGGGTGACGCCGGTGAGGAGGTGGGTCTTCATCGTCGGCACCGAGATGATGACGTCGGCGTAGACGACCTCTTTTGAGACCTTGTCGGTTCCTATGACGCTATCCTCTCCAAAGTTGAAGTCCGCGATCTCGGTCTCGGAGAGGTTCGCTAGCTTCACCCCCTTCTTCTCCGCCCAATCGACCCAGCCGGAGGCGGCGGCCACAGACCAGAACTTGTTCCAGATCATGTCGGCGTCGGCGATGGCGGGCACCCCGCCCGCCCCCTTCACCATATCGACGATCTCTTCGACGACCTCGGTGCTGGTGAACGTCCCCTTCACCTCCGGGACCCCGCCGCAGATGTTCACCTTAATCAGCACCCTATCGCCGCTTTTGACGAACCTCTCAATCCCGCCGAGTTCTGCAACGGCCTGCCTGACGGACCTTCGAGGGTCGGTCCCTCTTTTTACGGCGTACTCCGATGGCCCCCGGTCGGCGCGGCTCCTGACGTCGGTGTAGGAGTATACCTCTCCCGAGACCAGCCTCCGTTTCGAGACGAGGAGGGCGGCGGCATAACCGGCGAAGAGCCAGAACGGGTAAAGGACGAAGAGGAGGAGGACGGCGGCGGCGGGAACCATCTCCTTTGTGATTCCTGTGGTGTTGGAGTGGAGCATGAAATCCGAGCCCCTCGTCTCGGAGAAGAAGGGAAAGACGGAACGGAATACGTCGGCGTAGAGGAGGGAGCTGAATAGGACAAATACCAAAACGATGGCGATGCCTACCACTATCTTCGCATGTCTATTCCAACCGAGCCTCCGTCCCCCGAAGTAGATGAAGAGGCCGGACAAAACCAGCAGAGGTGGATCGATCAGAAAGCTCATGGAAGCTGACCTCCAGGTCCGAAGAAACTCTTGAATATTACAAGGCAGCTTTAAATATAAGCCTGCCGATAGACATATTTTTCATCCCCCTAGAACGTTAATATATATAAATTTCATATAAATATTTTCGCACCCTCCCCCTCGCCGCCGTTCCGTTGCCGCGACCCAACTTCAGATCGGCAAAATTCGCTCACCCCGCACCCCTTCAGGAGAATACCGGGGAGCCTTCTGCCGGATATCGCCGCCCTCCCGGAGAGGGAGCCAGATAGAGATTCCGCGAGATGGCCGCCGCCTATACGATCCCGCCGGTCCCGGCCATCGACGTTGAGGGGTCGCAGGACGGGCCTTGGAGGAAAACCAGGAGATCTCCTGCTTCAAAACTCGCGGGAGATGTCGTGGTAAACAATAAAGTATATATAGAAAATACTGGTATATAGAGTATATAGGAGCTGATGAAGATGATATTAGAAAATATATTAATAGCGCTCCTCTCTGCAGGGATAGTCTTCTCCATCACCGTGGAGATCTTAAAGGATATCAGAGAGCTGTTAGAAAGTTAGATGAAGACCGGGGGTGTGCTCCGGATCGGATCCGGGCCGCCGGGTAGATGAGCCCGTTCTCCGGGGAGATGCTACCGCCTTTTGCCCTTTTCATGCCTTCCCCTTCTCAAATGCCCCCCTCAGAAAGCCGTGGAGGATCTTCGAGGGCTGTACTGGCCGCGGTACTGCCATCACGAAATATAGCAGGCACGGGACCATTTCGACGGGCCTACCGGGAGGCGTTGAGGACGGGGACGGAGAGGGGGACGTCTGCGATCCTCAGCCGCATGCAGGAATGTCGGACTCCTCCGACGGCCCGCCCCTTCGACCTTTCAGTCGAGGTTCACCCTGATCCCATGGGACCGGAGGTACTCCTTCGCCTCCCCTACGGTGAACTCCCCCCGGTGGAAGATCCCCGCCGCCAGGGCTGCGTCCGCCCCCGCCTCCTGGAAGGCCTGGAGCATGTGCTGGGGGCTCGCGGCCCCTCCGCTGGCGATTACCGGGATATTCACGGCCTGGGCGACGGCCCGGGTGAGGGGGATGTCGTAGCCGTCGTTCGTCCCGTCCCGGTCCATGCTGGTGAGGAGGATCTCGCCCGCCCCCAGATCCTCGACCCGGCGGGCCCAAGCGACGGCGTCGAGGTCGATGGCCTTCCTGCCGCCGTAGATCACCACCTCAAACCAGGCACGCGTACCGTCCTCCAGGGAGAAGACCTCCGCCCCCTCCCTCGGGACGGGGTTTCTTTTGGCGTCGATGGCGACGGTGATCCTATCGGAGCCGACGGCCTTCGCCGCCCTCCTGACGAGGTCGGGGTCTTTGATCGCAGCGGTGTTGATCCCCACCTTGTCGGCCCCGGCGTCGAGGATCTCGACGACCCCCTCCACCGTCCCGATGCCGCCGCCTACGGCGAAGGGTATGGAGACCTCCCGAGCGGTCCGGCGGACGACGTCCACCATCGTCTTCCTCCCCTCGGAGGAGGCGGTGATGTCCAGGAATACCAGCTCGTCCGCCCCCTCCCGGTCGTAGCGGACGGCGAGCTCTACGGGGTCGCCCTGCTTCTTGAGGTCGACGAACTTGACGCCCTTGACGACGGAAGGCACTGAGTCCACCACCTTCACGTCAAGACAGGGTATGATCCTCTTAGTATCGGTCATGGCTGGCAGAAGACGCCACCGGGTAAAAATCTTCCCCGAAGGATGGGGGGAGCGGGGTCAAAGATGGTGAGATGGGAAAGCGGGGGGGGCCCCCTTCATGCCTAAAGGCAGCCGATGGTGGCGGTGCAGGTCAACAGTTCGCATCCCAGGATGTCGGGCTCGCCGGCGAAGTGGGTGAAGTCCCAGCCCGGAGGCTGGCGGATGCCGCTTCCCGTAGCAGCACTCCTCCTCGGCCCCCCCATGGACGACGGAGGCGATGGTTAGGGGCTCGACGGCCCCAACCGTCTCCGGCCGACGAAATCGGGGATACCGTAAAAGGTGAGAGAAGGGTTGGCCAGAAGGCTCCAATCATTAAAGGTAAATTGGTGCGGGGGATGGGATTCGAACCCACGAACCTCTGCAGGACAGGGTCCTAAGCCCTGCGCCTTTGACCGCTTGGCAACCCCCGCTATCAGAATATCATCTTGACGCTGACTGAAAAGACCTGGACAGTCCACCAGATGGTCCCCGATTCTAGACCAGGAACCTCTCCAGCACCGCCTTGGCCGAATGGAGCCGGTTCTCGCTCTGGTCGAGGATGGCGGACTTTGGCCCGTCCATAACCTCGTCGGTGATCTCCTGGCCCCGGTGGGCGGGGAGGCAGTGCATGACGATGGCTCCGTCGCTGGCGTGGCTGAGGAGGTCGGCGTTGACCTGGTAGCGTCGGAAGGCCTCCACCCTCCTGACCGCATCGTCCTCGTCGCCCATGGAGACCCAGGTGTCGGTACTGACGACGTCGGCGCCGGATACGGCCTTGACGGGGTCGGTGACGACGACGGTCCCACCTCCAAGACGATCAGCATGATCTAATATCTTACGGTTTGGCCCGTAGCCCGGGGGAGAGGCGACGACGATCTCCATCCCCATCATGGCGGCGGCGATGATCGTCGAGTTGCAGACGTTGTTTCCGTCGCCGATCCAGGCGACCTTCAGCCCTGAGAGCCGCCCAAACCTCTCCCGGACCGTCATCAGGTCCGCCAGGATCTGGCAGGGGTGCTCCTGGTCGGAGAGGACGTTTATGACCGGGACGGCGGCGTGGCGGCCCAGCTCCTCGAGGGTCTTGTGGTCGTAGACCCGGGCCGCGATCCCGTGGACGAACCGAGATAGGACCCGGGCGGTGTCGGGGAGCGTCTCACCCCGGCCGAGCTGGAGGTCGTTTTTCCCGAGATAGAGGGTGTGCCCCCCGAGGTCGGTCATCGCCACCTCCAGGGAGACCCTCGTCCTGGTGGAGGGCTTCTCGAAGATGGCGGCGAGGCTTTTACCCGCCAGGATCGACCTGGCGGAAGGGTCGCCCCTCCTGGCCTTCAGGTCGTCGGCCCGGTCCAGGATCGCTCCGATCTCCTGGGGGGATAGGTCGGATATCGATAAAAGGTTCATCTGGTCACTTCCAAAGGTCATCCTCCCCTGATCATCTCTCCGATCTCGGCGATGGAGGTCAGTCCCTCGTCGGATGAAGAGACCTTCGCCGTGAACCTCTTCATCTCCAAAACCCCCCTCTCGCCGGTATCGCCGGAGAGGAGCTGGCTCGACCAGGGGCTCTTGGGCATGAAGGCGACGCCGGGATGGGGGTCCTCAGAGATCTTCGCCGCCACCACCACCGCCCCATAATCGGTCTCCATCCGGACGGGGATGCCGGCCTCGACACCAAGGCCCGACGCGTCCCCCCCGTCCAGGAAGACGACGGCGCTCTCGTCTCGATACCCGTCACTATAGATCCCCAGCGCCTCCTGCACCTCCTGGAAGATCCCCCTGAAGGTGACCACCGTCAACTCTCTTCCTTCTGCCATCTAAACCGCCTCCATGATCATCCTGACGACCTCGGCGTCGGAGACGTAACCCGACTCCGCGAAGGCGTCATACTCCACCTTCACCCCGTCGGTCCGGAGGGCAGACCCACCGGCCTCGATGCCTGCTACGGCGACGGGGACCGTCACCTCGGCGAGGTCTGTGGTGAGGTTTCTGGAGGAGTTCACCGCCACCATGGGGACCCTGGCCAGCTTCCTCGCCAGGGGCCCGGGGAGGGCGGCGGCGGGGTCTGAGGAGACGATCATGGCTCCGTCGCAGACGTCCAAGAACCTGGCGATCCCGAACTTTGGACCGGAGCCGACGCCCTCCTTGAAGGAGACGGAGTTGACGTGGCCGGTCTCGTCGAAGAGGGTCTGGTTGAACCCTCTCGTGTTGTACTCTCCCAGGGTCGGGATGATGGAGAACCGGCTGACCTCGTTCAACCTCCCCACCAGGGAGACGAACCAGTCGATATCGCCCTTGACGGCTTCGGCGTGGCCGAGGCCGGTGAATATCGCGCCGAACTTCGCCTTCCGCAGCTTCGTCGCCAGGTTCAGCATCCTCTTTTTGTCCTCCACCTTCGGTATCTTGCCGCCGAGGGCGGACGAGAGCGCTTCTGCGAAGTCGGCGTCTCCCCCCGGCGGGACTTTGAAGAACCCGTCGGCGGCGATCTGAGCCGTCGGCGACTTGCGGACGTCTACGACGATCGCCTCCCGATCCTCCTCGTACCCCCTCTGCCTCTTCTCGCCCCGGGGAAAGTAGGAGAACCGGGACAGGTGGCGGGGGTGGCTGCTGGAGGGATCGTCCCCCCAAAAGATGGAGACGTCGGCATAGTTTCGTACGTCGTCGAGGGTGCACGAAGGAACCTCCCCCGCCAGGATCTTCTCCATTATCGCCCCCTGAGAGTAGGAGGAGGGATCGTCGATGGCGGAGCCGAGCTTCTTTGCCAGCTCGACCCCTGCCCTCTGGGCCTCCAGGGAGGAGGAACCGAGGCCGAATATGAGGAGGTTTTCAGCCCCAGCCAGAAGCTCCGCCGCCGAACCGACCGCCTCTTCGAGGGGGACCTCGCCGCCTCCGACGGCCGGGCGGAGCCTTTCGACGGTGAGGGAGTCGTAGTGGGCCCGCCCCTTCCGGCAGAGGTTCATCGTCTTTTTGACCACCCCATCGAGATGATCCACCACGATATCGTCGCAGAGCAATGAACAGCCTGTACAGAACGCCATAATTATCACCTAGATGAACTCGATCGCCTTGCTGGGACAGGTCGCGATGCAGGCGTTGCAGAGGACCTTCTCGGGACCAAACCGCCTGCATTCGTCGACGTTGACGCACTTGACGACGCCGTCTTCCACCACCAGGATCGCTTTGCCGCTGACGGGGCCCCGGCCGATGGCTGTTCCCTTGGGATCGTTGGCGACGTTGACGGGGCAGGCGACGACACAGTTGCCGCATCCGTAGCACTTCTCTTTGTGGATCACCATCCCCGTCTCGGTGGCGTCGGCGCTCAATATGGGGGCGAGAAGCTCCCTGAGCCCCTCCAACTTCTTTTCGTACTTCGCCTCCTCCACCAAAGGCGTGCAGTCCTCGATCGCCTTTCTCTTTCCCAGAAGCTCGACGGCGAAGGCCATGCAGGTGGGAAGGCCGCACTTCTTGCAGTTGGTCTTTGGGAGGAGCTGATAGACTTCCATGACGCTGATCATTATCGTCCACCTCGATCTCCAGGATCAGAGGAAAACATGTATTCGTCAATCGTATTAAGAATGTTGGCAGGCCGATTCCCCCATATTTCGCGCAAACCAATTTTTGCGCAAACCTTTTCTCGGTCGTCGGCGTAAGGTCCCTGATGCCCTTCAGCTTCCCTCTCGCCCTCCTGGGCCTCCTGAGCGCCATCCCCCTGATCATCCTCTACATGATCAGGCCCAAGCCGAAAGACCAGCCCTTCCCTTCGACGGCCTTCATAAAAGAGGGGGATGCAAAGCCGACAGCCTCCCTCAACCGGCTGATAAATGACCCCCTCTTCTGGATACAGCTTCTGGTGATCGTACTTCTCGTCCTGGCGGCCGCAGGCCCCTTCACTGTGGCGAGGGGGACCCAGGAAGGTCACCTGGTGGTGGTGATAGACCTCTCCGCCAGCATGGAGGCGAGCTTCGATGAGGCAAAGGAGATATTCCTGCAGTACACCGCCGGCCAGGATCGGATCAGCATCGTCCTGGCGGAGACGATCCCCATCGTCGCCCTCCGGGAGGGGAACGGCCAGCAGGCGAGGTCGACCCTCGAATCCCTCTCCCCCAGGGCGGTCTCAACAGACCTCTCCGCCGCCATGATGATGGCCAAGAGCCTCCTGGGTGCCGACGGCGGCTCGATCCTGGTGATATCCGACTTCTTGAGCTGGACCGGCGACGACCCCCAGGTGACGAAAGGGCTGATCGTCAGCGAAGGGACGGATGTCGTCTTCGTCGACTCCGGGGGAGAAGGGGAGAACGTGGGGATCATCGGCGGCTGGATCGTAAGCTACGGCGAAGTCCTCAACTATACATGCCTCGTGAGAAACTACGGAGGAACGAGGACGGTCCCCATCAGGATCGAGGGGCCGGCGGGCACCTCCACCACCATCAGGACGATAGACGCCGGCGGCGACAGCTACATCACCTTCGACGCCTTCCCCGGCGTCACCACCGTCACCCTGGAGATCGATGACGCCATATCTTTCGACGATCGGGCCAACGTCTACGCCCCGGAGATCGATGACCGGAGAGTCCTCTACCTGGGTGAGGAGGGGCCGGTCAGTTCAGCCCTCAGGTCGATCCCCGCCATCGCCGTCAGGGGCTCCGGGGATTACGGAGGCTTCGATCTGGTGGTGACAGAAGGAGGCGGCTCCGACGGCAGGCTGAACCGGTACGTCTACGACGGCGGCAACGTCGTCTACGTCGGCTCCAACGGGTCCGAAAGCCCCGATTACCTCCCCGTCAGGATCGTGGGGGTCGTCAACGAGTCCGCACCCCTCTGGACGAGAGACCCGGTCTTCGCCGAAGATGTTCACCTCGGCGAGGTGGGGGTCTACAGCTACCTTCAGGCCGCCCCCCGCCAGGGGTCGGTGACCATCGCCGAGGCGAACGGCGTCCCCGTCATATCGTACTGGAGGCTAGGGAGCGGCACCGTCGTCTACCTGGGGCTATCCTCCGAGATGTCGGACTTCTACCAGAGGCCGGAGTACCCGATATTCTGGTATGAGATGACGAACTGGCTCACCAACGTCCCCGACGTCTCAGACTCCAACCGGAGGACCGGCGATATCATAAGGCTGGGGGAGACGACGACCGTCGAGGCCCCCGACGGGAGGATCACCACAGACCTCCTCCTCCTGAACATGGTGGGGGTCTATCGGTTCCAGGGGAGGGCCGTCGTCGCCAACATGTACGATCCCGTCGAGTCGAACCTCATGGCGATGAGGACCTTGAACCTGGGGACCTTCACCCAGAAGGAGAGCTCTGAGATGCTCATCGAGAGGGACCTATCTACCTGGCTCCTCCTGGCGGCCTTCTGCCTCATCGTCCTGGAGCTATTGATCCTCCGAAGGAGGCGAGAGGTTTGATGGAGGGCGTCTACTTTTCAGAGCCCCGCCTCCTCTGGCTGGTGCCCCTGATATTGATCGGTGGGGCGGCCAGCCTGCGGTGGGAGAAGAACAGGCTCCTCGTCCTCAGCAGGACGGCTATATTCGTCCTTTTGGTGGTAGCCCTCGCCAACCCATACGTCACGGTGACGGAGACGACGGAGGCGAGGCGGCCGATCATAACCGTCGTCTCGGACCTCACCGCATCGATGGAGATCTTCGATAGGAACGCCGCCGCCAGGGTCCATGCGGACCTCCCCGACTCTCAGATCAGAACCTTCTCGGGGATGTCGACGCCCCTGGGAGATAAGATCCTCCAGTACGCCCAGCCGGGGGGAGCCCTCCTCCTGGTCACCGACGGCTACAGCAACCAGGGCAGGGACGTAGAGGAGGCCCTCGCCCTGGCAAGGTCTGCCAACACCACCGTCTTCGCCCTGGAGATGGTGCCGACGAGGAACGACTACAGCGTCGAGATCTCAGGGACGAACACCGCCGTCCTGGGAGGAGACTACCCCTTCACCGTCGTGGTGAGAAGCTCCGGCGGCGAGTTCCAGGGGCAGCTTACCGTCAGGGCCGACAACTCCGTCATATACCAGGGGAGGATCTCCGGGGAGGGGAGGTCCGCCTCCGTCAAGATCTCCCACAGGTTCCCTTCGACGGGAACCCACCACCTGGAGGCGGCGATAAGCTTCCCGCAAGACGCCACCGGAGAGAACGACCGGTACCAGAAGGCCGTATACGTCGTCCCCAAGCCCGAGGTCCTCCTGGTGGCCGAAGGGTCCTCGCCCCTCTCCCAGGTCTTAACGGACCATTACAGGCTCACCGTCGAGCCCGCCTTCAGAAGAGACCTGCTGGGGGAGGGGGGCAAGAGGTTCAAGGCGGTGATCCTGGACGACCAGAAGTATCACCCGGAGCTCGTCGGCCTCCGGGATTACGTCAGGGAAGGCGGAGGTCTTGTGGTGGTGGGAGGCAGAGACTCCTACGAATTCGGCGACTATAGGAACAGCAGCCTTGAAGATATCCTCCCGGTCAGGTCCGTTCCCAGCATCTTCGAGGGGGGGAAGACGACGGTGATCGTCATGGACATATCCGGAAGCACCCGAGGCGAGATGGTGGTGGGGGGCGCCACCTTCCTCGACTACGAGAAGTCCCTGGCCATCGAGCTGCTCAAGTCCCCGGAGTTCAGGGACGACCGGGTCGCCCTCGTCGTCTTCGGCACCGAGGCCTTCGTAGTCTTCACCCCCATCCTCATCCCTGGAAGGGAGATGATGATCTCGGATCGGATATCGAGCCTCTCACCCCAGGCCGGGGCCCAGGAGGAGAGCCAGATGGATATCGGCCTCGCCCTCGCCTGGGATATCCTCAACTCCACCGGCGGCGACGGAGAGGTCATCGTCATATCCGACGGCCGGATCCGGGAGTACCCCGAGGTCTTCGAGGAGTCGGCGAGGATGATCAGGGATATGGAGGCTACGGTTCACCTGGTGGAGGTGAAGTCCTTCGAGTCCTCCCCCGGAAGCTTCAGGGACCTCGCCTCCCGAAGCGGAGCCGGGTACCATTCCGCCGTATACCCCGGCTCCGTCACCATCAGGGCCGAAGATAGGCCTGCAGAGGAGAGGCCGCCGGAAGTTGATGAGGAAGAGGTCTCGGCCGGAGGGTATTCCCTATCGATATTGAATCAGAACCACTACATCACCGCAGACCTCACCATCGCCGCCAACGCCACCGGCTTCAACGACGTCACCCCCAAATCAGGGAGCCAGAAGCTAGTGGCGATGCTCGACGGAAAGCCGATCGTCACCACCTGGAGGTACGGCCTCGGGAGGGTTGCGGCGGTCACCACCGACGACGGCTCTGCCTGGGCTCCGGAGCTTTACTCCGCCGAGAACTCGAAGCTCCCGTCCAGGACGGTGAACTGGGCCATCGGCGACCCGAGGCCCGAGGCCGGGAGGATCGATGCCGAGGACGGGTGGGAGCGGTCGCCTCTCGAGATAATGATAACGAGCCCGAGCCCTCCGAACCTGGGATCGGCGCAGGTGGATAAGGTGGGGGAGAACAGGTACCGCGCCGTCATCACTCCGGATAGCCGGGGGATATACACCGTCGGCGATTACGGCATAGCCGTCAACTACCCCCTGGAGCTGAGGGACGTCGGCTCAAACCCCGAGTTCTCAAGGCAGATCATGGCATCCGGAGGGATGCTCTTCTCCGAGGATGAGGTGGGAAGAAGGCTCGTCGAGGAGGCGAGAAAGAAAAGCGAGATCACCACCCAGAATAGAGTCAGCCGTCGGTGGTATCTCCTATTTGCGGCCCTTGCGATCTTCCTCGCGGAGGTGACGGTGAGAAGGCTCAGAGAGGTGAAGAGGTGACGGCCGCCGAAGACCCTCGGCCCCCTCTGACCGCACC
Source organism: Candidatus Methanocrinis alkalitolerans (assembly GCF_029167205.1). NCBI lineage: Archaea > Methanobacteriati > Methanobacteriota > Methanomicrobia > Methanotrichales > Methanotrichaceae > Methanocrinis > Candidatus Methanocrinis alkalitolerans. The sequence goes on along the minus strand of NZ_JARFPL010000018.1, from coordinate 8,687 downwards.
CGGGCCGAGCCGTCCCCATCCAGACAGGACCGCCCCCATCCTTGCAGGATCGGGGGGACCCTTCGGCCAGAAGTAGTAACCCGGATTTTTTTGGTCGATCTTCGGAGGCGGCGGGGAGGAATGGAGTCGATGCACGTCGTAATTTTTCAGGCGCCAACGGCCACCAATAGCTATTTAGCTTATCGACATGTAGTCTGGAGGTAGTAGGGCTCATTTGTGGGACCAAAAGCGACGGCGAGAGGTCTTCAGATTCGAAAGACGCCGCCGGCGACCTCGCCGATGGAGACGCCGCGCCCAAATAAGCAAGATCCCCCTCCAAGGGGTGGGGGAGGACGTCTCAGTAGGCCGCTCCGACGAATGGGTTCATATATTCTGTGGAGGTAACTACCAGAAGATGAGTTCCGAGATGTGCCCAGTATGTGGCCTTCCCAAAGACCTTTGCATATGCCAGGAGGTAGCCAAGGAGCAGCAGAGGATCACGGTGAAGATCAACAGACGAAGATACGGAAAAGAGGTTACAGTGATCCAGGGGATAGATCCTCACGAGATCGATCTCAACGAACTAGCTACATATCTCAAATCGGAGCTTGCCTGCGGGGGGACCGTCAAGGGCTACGGCGTTATCGAGCTGCAAGGCAATCATACCGGGCGTATAAAGAAGATCTTGGTTAAGAAGGGCTTCGGAGAAGGTCAGATCCAGATAAGTTCCTGAGAAACCAGATCCAAAAACGCCCTCAACCCCTCCGCCCCTTTTTGGGAGGCCTCCAGCAGCCATGTGGTGAGGGATGGCCGCCGAAATTTTTAATAAAATCGGCCGACTTCACTGTTGGAGCAGAGAGGTTGTCGCCTTTTTGGTCGATCCATCGATGGTGAGGTCGGCCCCCTCCTCCAGGACTATGGCGAAGATCCACTCGCTCAGCTCCGGGCAGTGTTCGGGGACGCATTCGTTTATGCAACCTCCACAGGGCTCGAATATCTCACCGACAAGAAGAGAGGCGAAGCGACCGCCAGCGGGCTTCGTCCCCGCGTACCACAACCGAAATGTTCTCACCCCATCGGCCGATTCGGGCTCCCTTCTTATCAGATCCTCCCTCAAAAGCTTCGATACTATGCGAGAGCATTTACGAGAATCGATATCCAAACATTTCCACAGGTCGCTCTGCAGAACCCCTTCCTCACACGACTTGATGTACTCCAGCGCTTCCTCATACATCTGGACACCTGGAGAGTCACTCCACCGGACTTATGAGGATTATGTTGTTTCCCCTGAGTATCACCGAACCGAGGGAACGCGCCCTCTCACCATGGACGATCTCCACAGTCTCCAGGAGATGGAGGTTGAGATAATCGTCGACGCTGTTTAGGGTTCCCTCCAGAACGTGGTGTTCTGACCCCTTCATCTCCACCCTGATCTTCGATCCGATCAACGTTTGAACTTTCTTACTTGGAAACACAACTATTTCCTCTCTATAGTTTATCTCGATTTGAAACCGTCGGCGACGAGCCGCCCTTCGAGCAAATTGAGCAGAACCATATCAATGCGACGGCCTTTTAAAATGGAGGCGATAGAAAGTGCGCGCACTATACCGCCACAACTTCCCTTATGCCGTCTACGTTCTTCTTCAGCTCTCGTTCTACGAAATTCTTGAGGGTCATCTGGGAAAAGGGGCAACCAGCGCAGCTTCCCGTCAGCCTGACTGATACGACGCCATCATCGTTTATGTCCACCAGCTCGATATCGCCACCATCCATCCTGAGGGCGTTTCTGATGACCTCCAGCACAGATTCCACTTCGGATCTAAAATTAGGCATCGATGCTCAATCTCCTCTGACCTTCATTACCGTTACCTTTTGGCCCATGATCGTATACCTTATCCCTTTTAAAGCTTGTTCCAGCCCTTTAATTATCGGCTCGCAGTCCCCATCTATGACAGTGTTGACGAGAACCCCCGGCTCTGCGTGATGTCTTACGGCCTCGATGGTCATCTCCGGGTCCTCTTTAAGACGGAAGTCTCTCCATTCCCTGGGAGCCATCCCCTTGTACTCATAGAGATAAAAACCCGTTATACCGAGCTCTGTGAGGGTGTTTATCACCCGGCCCAAATGCTCGTGATCTACAAATATCTTGACCAATGTCTTCATAAGATCCCGTGATAATATTCCGACACGAGACTTTAAATAACTTCGCCCACCGGCAGATCCGGTGCTACCAGATACGCTTTTATCCATTCGGATATCTTAGTCCGGCGATGAATATGGGCTCTGGCAAAGACATCCGAGACGTGCTCTTTGAGGCGGGGATATCCATCGACGACGTGGTCTATGCCGCCCTGGAGCTTTACGTACCGCATCCTGGGGTGGAGAATCGAGAGAGGGCCGATGAGGTCTTCAGAAGAGAGCTCGATATCGCCCTCTCTGACCCAAACCTCGCTCTTCTGATCTACGCGGGGGTTCTCCTGGAGGAGGAAGGGAAGAGGGCAAGCCTCCCCAACATGAAGAGCTCCGATTACGAGAGGGACCTGACTTACCTCATAGCCGACGAGGTGATCGGCATGACCATAGCCAAGTACGTCGGAGGCTACAAGGGGACCTTCGATTACGTCCGGTACGACAAGGCCAAGCCCGGGATCCTGGGAGAGCTCGGCCCCTTCATGGACGACGTCATCGCAGGGCTCATCGGCGGAGTCTGCGCAAACATGTACACCCGGGCGGTGTTCGACTGAGAGACCTCCTCCTCGCCCTCAAGTCTGGCTTCGGCTTTCTCACGACGATACCCGTCGGGATATCCATGGAGGGGATCGACGCCCTGATGAGGCACATCTATCTATTCCCCCTGGTGGGAGGGGCCCTGGGGCTGATCTACGCCTCCGTGGCCCTGGCATTGACGGCCTTCGTCCCGGCAGGGATCGCTGCAGCCCTCGTTTTAGTGGTGATCGTCAAGCTCTGCGGCATAAACCACGCCGACGGCCTCGCCGACTTCGGAGACGGAGTCTCTGCCCACACCACCGTCGAGAAGAAGATCAGCGCCATGAAGGACGTCTACATAGGTACCGGTGGCGTCGTCTTCGTGGTGCTCGCAATCCTCGCAGTCTACGCCTCCCTGACGGCGATACCCGCTGGAGCCCTTCCCATCGCCCTCATCGTGGCGGAGGTGGCGGCGAAGCAGTCGATGATAGCCTTCGCCGCCTTCTCGGCGCCCCTCCAGAAAGGCTTCGGTCAGATCGCCATCGAGAACACCGATAGATCCGACTTTCTCATCGGCCTTTTGATAGCTGCCGCCATCTGCGGGGCCCTCGCCGGCCTTCCCGGCATAGCCGTCCTCCTTGCAGCCCAGATATCGGCCCTCTACTTGGTCGTCGTCTCCAGGAGAAACTTCGGGGGAGCCACAGGGGACGGCTTCGGTGCCACCAACGAGGTGGCGAGGGCCGTCGCCCTCGTATCCGCCGCGATACTGACCGCCAACGGACTGGGATGGGAGGTTCTCCTCTGGACGCCGTGGTGATGGCAGGGGGGCTTGGGACGAGGCTCCAGATGGGGGAGAAGCCGATGGTCCGCCTCCTGGACCGGCCCCTGATCAGCTGGGTGGTCTCGGCCCTGAGGGAGAGCTCCATCGAGAGGATCTTTGTGGCGGCGACCGCGAGCGTCCCCGAGACGATGCAATGGGCTGGAGATAAGGGGATCGAGGTGGTGGAGACGCCGGGGGCGGGGTACGTCCCAGACATGATCTATGCCGTCGAGGAGGCGGGGATCGATGAGCCCGTCCTGATCGTGATGGCTGACCTGCCCCTTTTGAGAGGAGATATCGTAGACGAGATCATCGAGGTCTACGAGAATGTCCTGGAGCCAGCACTATCGGTCCACGCGCCCCTGGAGATATACCAACGGATCGGAGGAAAGCCCGACGCCCTCTTCAACTACCGGGGGCGGTTCATAGTCCCCTCTGGGGTGAACGTCCTCCTGGGATCGAAGATCAGGTTAGAGCAGGAGGACTATCATCTGATCCTTGACAGGGCAGAGCTGGCGGTGAACGTCAACTCCCCGGAGGACCTGGCGATATGCGAGTCGATCCTCCGGGGAGATTTGAAGATCTGATTTTGGGGTGAAGAGATGGATTACATCATGATAGACAACGAGAAATACTCGGTTGAAGACCTGGAGACCCTCACCGGAGAGGCAAAACCCGAAGCTGCGAAAGGGTACGTCCTCCTTTTGGCAAGGGTGCTCAAAGACCCATTCAGCCTGCCCAGAATGCTCAAGGAGATATGCTCACTCAAGCTGAACGACGAGGAGAGGCGAGACCTTCGGATGGCCCTCATCAGGGTCCAGATTGAGAGTGAATTGAGGATGAACGAGGATATCCAGAGGTACCAGCAGAGACGGTACGTATCCCAGGTGATCGAGATCCTCCTCTTCAAAGAGCTGCTTCTAGCTTCAGGCGAGCCTGAAGAGATGGAGTAAGAAGCTCGCCGGGAAGACTCCGAGAAGGAGTCTGGTCGAAAAGAATACGGTCAAAACGGACGGATAAAAATAGATAGAAGAGGTGTGCCCCTCAGGGGGGCACCCTTCCTCGCTTTTACTTCTTTGGTGGCCACTGCTTTTCCATCCAGCCGGGGATCCGGCCGGAGTCCTCGGGACCTACCAGGGCCTTGACCTTAAACTGGTAGAGGTCTTCCAGCTCTCCGCTGAACTTCGCGGCCATTCCTGGAAGGATGAAAGACTTGTGGCTGGTCTTCTCGAAGTCCACTCCGGCCTCAGCGAAGGCGTCCTTAATCTTGCTGGGAGTAATTTGGCCGCCAGCGACGGATGCCTGGACGCCGATGCCGTCGGTGTTCACCGCCAGCAGGTAGGAGTCGATGTTGTTGGACGCGAGGTCAGACTCCACCGTGTAGTAGGTCAGGGCGAAGTTGGTGGTGAGGAAGATCGGAGAGTCCTCGGTCGGGTTGCCCACCTTGTTGAGCCCTGGCTTGACCTGGACGGGGGTCCTGGGGTCGGTGTAGATGTTGAACCTCAGGTGCATGTCGGGCATGACGCTGTGAGGCTCCATCGAGTGCCGGATCATGATGTCCGCGCCTCGGATGACGAAGGTTGCGGCGAGGACGGACTCCCAGTAGGCGCCTCGAACCGGATCTTCGGAGGTCATCCAGGCATTGATCGGCAGAGCCATGACCGGATAGTTGAAATCCTTCTGGCCCTCCTCAGTGGCGGCTCTCCGCAGCTTGATGAAGTTCTGGAGAGATTCCTGGAGCTTCTCACCGTTGGGCGCAGTGCCCGGGTCCAAGACGAGATCCTCAAGTCCCATCTCCTTGAAGGTTAAGGCCATGCTCTTGAGACCATCGAGATCGAAGGGGACGGAGAGGGTCACGGGAACCTTGTAGTCATAGGCCAGCTGGGCGACTTCCTTCCAGTTGTCCTTGGTGGCGGCGTAGATGAGGGGCCTCTTCGCGGCGGAGACCTCGAGGCCCGCCTTCAGGACTTTGGGGTCGAAGGAGCAGAGGATCAGAGGCTTCTCCGTGTTCTCCATCACCTTCTTGACGCATTTCGCAAACTTGTCGGCGTCGCCTGTGACGGATCTCACGGCCACCATCTCGACCTCTTCCCAGTTGCCGATGTAGAACTTCCGCCATGTGTCGATCAGCTTCACCCTCTCGACGAGGTCCGCCTCGTTCATGGCGTCGGTGACATCGTAGGCGAATGGGGGCTTGTTGAAGAAGGTCATCTGGTGGCGGTACATCACGTCCTCGCCTCCGACCTTCAGCTGCCGGTCGCCGGTCCCAACGTATACGAGAGCCACCTCGGGAGCGATGACCTCCTTGAGAGAAGCCAGCTTCTTGCCGTACTTCTTCTGGTTCTTCTCTTCAAAGAGGGGCTTGCACTCCTCTATAGCTCTCTCTCTTGCGATGAGACCTGCTGCAAAGGCCATGCAGGTCTGCTCACCGCACTCGCCGCAGTTGGTCTGGGGCAGGAACTTGTAAAGATTGAGCGGGCTAGATTCCTTCAAGGCTATCACACCTCCATTGAGATCCAGTTGGTGGTGTCAGGAGTCTCCGCCTTTACCAGGCCCATGAGAGATTGGGTGATCTCCTGGAGGTAAGCGACGGCTATCGGGTTCATCATCATGAAGATGTCGACGCCGGCCATGGCGAGAGAGAACCCAGTGAGGATCTCCCAGATGGGGCCCCTCAGCATCCTGTCTCCCCAAGAGGAGTCGTCTTTGTTGGGGGAGTTGACCATCCAGGCCTCTCGAACGCCCCAGGCGTTGGTGGTACCCGAGGACATGGGGAAGCTCAGCTCCAGGTCGCCCTTCAGGCCGCCGAGCCTGATCCTCTCCATGTTCGAGTAGGCGAAGTCCATGCCGTAGGCGAGGGCCGCGGTCGTCGGGTCCATGACGATGGAGTCTCTCGGGACGCCGGCTACCTTCATCAGCTTCCTGTCCAGCTCCTTCTGAGCGTTGATCTCGAGCTGAGTCCAGGCGAGACATACGTTGTTGTTCTCGGCGCAGGACTTTCCGATGGCTTCCCAGTCCAGGTTCAGGCTTGCGCTGGCGATGAGGGCGCGCTCGCCCTGGGCTACCTCACTGGCCTTGGTCAGAACCTCTACGTCCTTCTCAGGGTTGCCGCTGCCGCCGATGACGATCGGAACGTCAACAGCCTGGAGGACGTCCTCCACCACCTTGACGGCTTCCTTGGCGGAGGTGTCCTTGATCAGGGGGTCTGTGCTGATGAGGTGAGTGGTCACCAGGTCTGCGCCGAACTCCTTGACCGCCTTCTTGGCCCAGTCTGCGGGGTCGTTCATGACATCTTCGTAGTGCATCTTGACGGCTTTGGCCATGCCTATCGGCATGTCGAAGACGTCGATGGTGACGACGGGCCTGTTTGGCATCGCAGCATCGAAGAAGAAGGGCATCGCCTTCTCGCCGCCGATCTTGATGACGTGGCCTCTCGATCCGCCGTCGGCCTTGGTTGCTCCGAGCTGGACCTCCTCGATCTGGGTCTTCCAGGTCTTATCGGTGCCGACAGAGAACTTGGCGCTCGCCAGGGTGTCGGGTATCTTGAAGGCCGGAACAGTGGCTGCAGCCTTGGCCAGCTCTGCTGGGGCGGGCGATATCGCCTGAGCCACCGCCACGGGCTGAAGGAGGCTCTCGACGGGATAGCCGAAGGCCTTGGCCATGTTGACGAGCTGGACCGCCACCTTCGCCACCTCTTCGCCGAAGTAGTAGGCGAATAGAGGGCCTGCGCCGGCAGCTCCAGCGTCTATTTCCAGTTCTATATCTCCCTCGATGGTGACCCCTTCGAGGGACTTAACGTCCATCTCTGCTAACTGCTTATTTAAGTCGGATATGTTAATTTTCTCTCCCATGTTCATCTCCCCTCATAGACCGATCTCTTTGAGTATATGCTCCTCCACTTCCATCACGGCAGGAGAGTCGTCCGGAAGGCCGACGAGCGGGTCGCCGACCAGATCGAGCCGGGCTACATTCTCGTCGTAGGGTATCAAGCCGATAACCTTCAAACCAAGGCCGTTTGCGACCTTTTGGATCTGATCTTTGGACAGATCGCGGACCTTGTTTGCTATGACGTAGAGGTTGCCGTACTTAAGATCCAGCTCGTCGGCGAGCTGTCTGATAGTCTCCGCGGTCTTAAGGCCCCTCCTCGATTCGTCGGTGACGACGATCAGAGAGTCCACCTCAGAGATCGTCTTCCTGCTCAGATGTTCAAGCCCCGCCGGAGAGTCCACGATGACCAGGTCGTAATCGTCGATCGTCTCGTCCATGATCCCCTTCAGCAGAGAATTGAGATAACAGTAACATCCGGACCCTTCAGATCGGCCCATCACCAAAAGATCGTATCCGTCCTTCTCCAGAAGAGCTTCGAAGATCTTGGCCGCGAAGAGCTGCTTCTTGTCATAATCTGGCGGCAACGAGACTCTAGAATCTTGAATCTCCTCCCTTATGTCCCCCACGGTCATCTCCACATCGTCCCCCAGCGCGTCTGCAAGATTCGCGTCGGGGTCGGCGTCTATGGCCAGGATGTTGGTCTTTTCGTCTCTCTTCAATAGAGACCTGATGATCATGGCGGTGACCGCGGTCTTGCCGGTGCCGCCCTTTCCGGTTATCGCTATGATTTTCCCCACGGTTCCGGCCTTCTACTTGCCTTTTGCGCTCTTGGGCTTTATGACGACTTCCTTGATGGATATGTTGGCGCCCCTCAGCTCCAAGACCATGCCGCCGGATCCACCTGCGGGCGCTGCAAAGGCGGGAGCTGCTCCTCCTGCGGGTGCGGCCGCAGCAGCGGGGGCTGCTCCTTCAGGCTCCTTCTTCTTCAACTTGAGTGATAGCTTCTTTCCAGCCATAATAATATCTCCCTCTCAGTTTCTCCCTCATCCTTCAAAACCAACCGTCACGCCAGAGGCGTGACGATCGGGACAAATCCTCTCACTTAAGATATAGGAGGGAGAAGGCGGACGCTCTACTTTGCGAGCGTCACCTTCTCGATGGTAACCTTTGCGTCCTTGAGGACCAGCTTGATCCCTCCAGCCCCGCCCGCAGACATCGCAAAAGCGGGGGCTGCTCCCGCCGCCGGTGCCGCTGCTGCGGCGGGGGCGGCTGCTGCTTCAGGTTCCTTCTTCTTCAGCTTAAGTGACAGTTTCTTTGCCATTTCCTTCGACCTCCTACACCCTCAAACGCAGAG
>NZ_JARFPL010000017.1:0-51464 GCF_029167205.1 Candidatus Methanocrinis alkalitolerans | reverse complement strand
ATATTTGAAGGCTTTAAGCATTATACTCACTTATGCTGCTATGGTATTTAAAGATTCATAGCTTAAGGCGGGGTACGATTCATCCCCGGCCCGAAGACCGGAGTTTTCTCTACCCCTGCACCCCGCCTCTATAAATGGGGCCCAGAAGCTGAATATCTTTTTGGATGCCTTCAGCGAACCCTTAATAAACCCTAGCAGCCACCATCCAAGCTCAATGGACGAGGACGAGATCGTATCCGCGGAGGAGGACGCATTCTACTATTACACCGCCCCCAGCGACCCGGGCCTGGAGGTCATGGACCCCGCTGCGAACGGATCCGACCTATCGGGGGACCTCCCCCCCCAGCTATCTTCGCAACTGCCCTCCCAGCTCACGGGAGACGGTGCCTCGTCGACGATCATCTCGGCGGTCGATCATCTCAACTCGACCCTGGGGATCGACCTCGTCTCCATCATCACCACCATCGCGACGGTGGTGGTCATCCTGATCCTGACCCGTCTCGTCGCCAAGATGGTGGACAGAGCCCTCACCGTCCAGATCCCCAAGGTGACCGCCGGCGGCAAGGCCGGCATCGACGCCGAGACGGAGATGACCTTCAGGACGATAATCCGGAGGCTTCTCGTCGCCGCCATCTACATCGCCGGCTTTATAATGGTAATATATCAGATACCGCCCCTGAGCAGGCTTGCGGTAACCCTCCTGGCCGGTGCGGGGGTCGCAGGTCTTGCCATCGGCTTTGCGGCCAAAGACTCCCTCGCAAACGTCATCTCCGGAATCTTCCTCGCGGTCTTCCAACCCTTCAGGGTAGGCGACTACGTCAACTTCAACGACGACTACTGCCAGGTGGAGGATCTGACCCTGAGGCACACCACCATCAAAACCTGGGACGGCCGGAGGATCTTCGTCCCCAACAGCATCATGGGAAACCAGCCGATAGTCAACTGGTCCATAACAGACCCTGTGATCACATGGCCCATAAACGTCGGGATCGCCTACTCCGCAGATATAGACAAGGCGAGAGATATCATGCTGGACGTTGCAAAGCGCCACCCTCTCGTCCTCAAGAACCACGAGATAACTGTGAGGGTGACGGATCTGGGGGACTTCGCCGTCAACCTGCGGCTGAGCGTCGACGTCCCCAAGAGAGACGTCGCCTTCACCACCGGCTGCGAGATCAGGGAGGCGATCAAAAAGAGGTTCGACAAAGAGGGGATCGAGATACCCTACCCCTACAGAAACCTCATAATACAGAACCCCGAAGATCTGCATGATGAAAGGCGCGATCGTGCCGGATGATGGCCGGTGGGAGCGGCCCCCACCCCACCACCAAGCCCATATTTGCTTTTCCTGCCGTCCTTGCCCACTATATTGGCGAAAATTTCTTAAGTTTGTCGGTCCTCATTATAATCGTCGCAGTCGCCGGGCTTGAAGCGAATGCCGAAGGCATGAGGGCGACGATCCCGTTGGACGTATCGAGGAGGTTTGAGAGTGAAGACAAAAGAGATGGAGAAGATGGATAAGGTCGTCGAGGAGATCGGGACCGGACCGCTATGCATGGACGAGGCCCTCCTCCAGGAGGTCAAAAAGACCCTTCTGGAGAAGGGGTACGCTGCTGCAGACGTATTGGTGACCCAACGGACCGGCTCCGACGAGCAGAACGAGATCGCCAGGGCGCTGGCCATATCTCAGAAGTACAAACTCAGCCAGGAGGCGGGAGCGAAGGTCGTCGAGAACCTGAACATCATCAGGTCGGGGAAGTGGTGACCTCACAGAAAAGGTCAGAATGGTCCCGCAGACCGACGGCTTTTCCACCCTGCCCCCCTCTTTTTTTCTGGATCATCCATTTATGAGAGCCTGTCTTTCGGCCATGAATCTCGATCGCCGCTTTCGTAGTGGACCATGATCCTTCTCGCCATCCCGTCGAAGGGCTCTGAGTTCTTCGACTGGACGGAGAGGATAAAGGGTCTGCCGCTGTCGCCGCTCTCGCAGATGGCGGGATCGATCTCGATCTTTCCGAGGAACGGGACTTGTAGCTCCTCGGCCGCCCTCTCCCCCCCGCCGACCTTGAAGAGGTCGATGGCTCCGCCGCACCTGGGGCAGGAGAAGCCGCTCATGTTCTCGACGATCCCCAGTACCGGAACCCCCAGGGACCTGGACATATCGATCGCCCTCCTGGCATCGAGGAGGGCCAGATCCTGAGGGGTGGTGACGACGACCGTCCCGTCGGGGCGGAGGAGCTGAGCGATGCTGAGGGGCTCATCGCCGGTCCCGGGAGGCAGGTCGATGAGCATGTAGTCGAGGTCACCCCAGGCCACCTTCTCTATGAACTGCTTGAGCATCTGGGTCTTCAGCGGCCCCCTCCAGACTACGGGGCTCTCCTTTCCGATGATGAAGGCCATGGAGATAACCCTCAACTCCCCGTCTGCCCCCACGGGGATCTCCACGGGACGGATCGTCCGGTCATCCTCGCCCGTCAGGACCTCGTCTTCTATCTTAAGCATCTTGGGGACGTTCGGCCCCGTGATGTCGGCGTCCAGGATCCCCACCTTCTTGCCGCGGAGGGCGAGGCCGAGGCCCAAATTGACGGCGACCGTCGTCTTTCCGACGCCGCCTTTGCCGCTCATCACCATTATGCTGTGCTTGATCCGGTTTTCTTCAGGTTCTGTCATCATATCCGCTCCATACGACTCGGTTTTGAGATCTTCTCGGCCCATATACCATCTGAAGTTAGATCAGCCTTTTCCTTTGGCCACTCTTTCGCAGGAAGGTCCGTCTCGGGGGATGAAGGGTTATACTTCATGAGAATCGATCAGATCTCATGAACCCCAGGATGGTCTACCTCCCCTTCGGGATCCTGGCGATCCTCCTTCTCGCCGCCGTCGTCTGGGCGATCGTCGCCCTCCTCTTCTTCGGAGCCCTCGGCACCGCCTTCACCAAGATGGGCTTCTCCTGGTCCGACGCCCTCCTCCTCCTGGCCGCCTCCCTCATCGGAGCCGGGATGAACCTCCCCCTCTTCACCGTCGAGTCAAAGGTTCCTGTGGTGAAGGATAGCCTCGTCAAGTCCTTCGGGATCGTCTATCGGGTGCCTGTGGTGAAGACGGTCAAGAACGAGACGACGGTGGCGGTGAACGTCGGAGGCGCCCTGATCCCGATCTTCGTATCGGCTTACCTCCTCATAACATACCCATCGTTCGCCAGCACGGCCCTCGCGGGGACGTTCATCGTCGCCCTGGTGGCGTTCAGCGTGGCGAGGCCGATAAGGGGACTGGGGATCGCCACCCCTCTCTTCATACCGCCCCTGGCCGCGGCCCTATCCGCCGTCCTCCTCACCACCGCCTTTTGCCCCATCCCCGAATGCCGGTTCGTAACAGCCTACGTCGGGGGGGTCCTGGGGACTCTCATCGGAGCCGACATCCTCAACCTCCGCCGGATCTGTGACCTCGGCGCCCCGGTGGCGAGCATCGGGGGCGCAGGGACCTTCGACGGCATATTCTTGACGGGAGCGATAGCAGTCCTCATCGTCTGAGAAGGAAAGGTCTTTATCGACGGGTGGCATCTCCTCTCCCATGAGCTTCAGAGGTTTCCTCCACGGCCTCCAGGAGGCCGGCCTTCTGGAGGAGGTGGACCGTCCCGTCTCGCCGGTGCTGGAGGCTGCGGCCCTCTCCGTCGGGGCCGGCCCCATCCTCTACAACAACGTCGACGGCAAGAAGTGCTGCATCAACGTCCTCGGGACCCGGGAGCTTCTGGCCAGGGCTTTATCGACCTCGAAAGAGGATATGACGAGATACCTCGCAAAGATCGATATGGGAGGCGGCTGGATCCGGGAGGTGGACTCCTCCTCCTTCATGGAGGTCGTCGGAGAGCCAGACCTCACGAGCCTGCCCATCCTCACCCACTTCAAAGGGGACGGGGGCCCTTACATCACCTCAGGGATCGTAGTCTCCTCCTTCGGCGAGAAGACGAACGCCTCCGTCCACAGGATGATGGTCCTGGGGAAGGACAAGCTCGTAGCACGGGTCGTTTCTGGAAGGCATACCTACAACCTCCTCCAGGAGGCGGTCGCCGAGGGCGGAAGGCTCCCGGTGGGGATCGTCATCGGTATCGACCCCGTCGTCCTCATCGCCGCCAGCACTCGGGTCCCTCCAGGGATGGAGTTTCAGTACGCCAGCGCCCTATCCAAAGACCCCGTGGAGCTAGTCGCCCTCGATAACGGCGTCTGCGTCCCCCACGCCGAGATCGTCCTGGAGGGGTACATCGACGGCGAGAGGGCAAAGGAGGGGCCCTTCGTCGACATCACAGCAACCCGAGATTTTCCGAGGATGGAGCCGGTGATCCACCTGACGAAGATGATGACGAGGGAGGTTCCCATCTATCACGCCCTCCTCCCATCGGGGGGCGAACACAAGATGCTGATGGGCGTCCCCTACGAGCCGCTGATATTCAGGGCGGCGTCCTCGGTCGCCGATGTCAGAAACGTCCTCCTGACAGAGGGGGGGTGCTCCTACCTCCACGCCGTCGTCCAGATCAAAAAGAGGGGCGAGGCCGACCCGATAAACGTGATCGACGCCGCCTTCGAGGCTCATAAGAGCTTGAAGCACGTCATCGTCGTCGACGAAGACATCGACGTCTACAACCTCCAGGACCTGGAGTACGCCGTCTCCACCAGGGTGAAGGGGGACGAGGACATCGTCATCCGCCCCAACGTCCGGGGGAGCACCCTCGATCCGCGGTCCGTTGACGGGATCACCACGAAGGTGGGGATCGACGCCACCATGACCCTGGGAGAGGAGGAGAAGTTCCTCAGGATCAGGACAGAGACGCCGCCCCGGAGGTCATGAATCCCGACGGGCCTCCCGGAGGCAGGATCGGGCAGAAAGCCCCACCCCGGTCATTATGGCGATGACCCGCATCTTCCCTTCGAACCCCTCCTTCACCCTCGCCCCCCATATGACGTTCGCCCCCGGACCCATCTCACCGGTTAGGGCGGAGGCTACCGACGCCACCTTCTTGAGAGAGAGGTCGCTTCCTCCCGTTATGTGGAGGAGGCACCCCGTGGCTCCTCTCATATCCACGTCCGCCATCGGCGACCTCAACGCCGATTGGACGATCTCCTCCGCCGCCGCAGCCGAATCGGACTCCCCCACCAGCGCCGCCGATAGGCCCCCGGAGGAGATGATCGTCTTTAAGTCGGCGTAGTCGAGGTTTATGAGAGAGGTCTTCGTCACCGTCTCGGCGATACCCTTGACGATCTCTGCCGCCACCTGATCCATCACCGAGATGGCCTGATCCGTCGAGAGGCCCGGCGCCATCTCAAAGACCCTCTCGATATCCAGGAGGATGAGGATGTTGGCGGCCTTCGTCAGACCGTCGATATCCAAGGGGGAGAAAGGCGACCTGCTGCCACCACCTCCACCCGATCTGGGAGAGAGGGTGAAGATCGCCACAGCCATCTTTCCCAGGTCTTTTGCCATCCGGCATACGGCGCGGGCGGTATGCGTCCCGGTCCGGGTACCGCCCCCGAGGTCCGCGACGACGAAGACGAGGTCTGCGTCTCTGAGAGCCACCTCGATCGTAGGGCGTGGTCCACGGGCCGCCGTCGGTATGGTATCGGAGCCAACTCCGGCACCACCACCGCCAACGACGGATTCCCCGACGAGGATCTTCTTTCCGGCCCCGATCCCGTCGATCCGGCTCCTGTCGACCTTCGCCGTCAAGATGTCGGCGCCGGTGACCCCAAGGTTTGCGAGCCTCGCCGCCATACGGCACCCTGCATCTTCGCACCCCACCACCAGGATCCTGGGGTTGGAGAACTCCTCGCCATCGTACGAGTAGCATATCTCCTCGGACCGGAAAGCTCCTCCCGGCTCAAACGCCATCCCTTCCACCCCCGTCCAGAACGGGGGGCTGATCCACCCTGGAAAACTTCTCGGCCTTCAAAGCCCGGTCCCCCTTTATGAAGATCTCCGCCAGGGGTAGAGGATGGGGGGATGGTAGATAAGAATTTCCAAGAAGGATATCTTTATCACCGATCGGACCAATCGCCCCTTTCATGGCGCTTGATGAAGTTACGATCACAAAGGCGATAGTCGAGTCCTACATGGAGTCCTTTTTGAAGTACACCGACGTGGACGTGGCCCTGGTGGGGGCGGGCCCCGCAAACCTGGTGGCAGCAAAGAAGCTCGCCGAGGCGGACGCCAAGACGGTGGTCTTCGAGAGGAACCTCGCCGTAGGCGGGGGGATCTGGGGTGGCGGGATGATGTTTCCCCGGATCGTCGTCCAGAAGGAGGGGTGCAGGATCCTTGACGAGTTCGGGGTCTGGTACCGGGAGTACGAGGAGGGCTACTACATAGCAAGCTCCATCGAGACGGTGGCGAAGCTTACGGCGGGGGTCGTCGACGCCGGTGCCGAGATCATCAACCTCGTCACCGTCGAGGACGTCATGATCCGGGAGGACGAGAGGATCGCAGGCCTCGTCATCAACTGGGAGGCAGTGGAGAGGACGAGGCTTCACGTCGACCCCCTATCGATCAGGGCGAAGGTCGTCATCGACGGGACAGGCCACGACGCCAACGTCTGCAACGTCGTCCAGAGGAAGATCCCGGGGGCGAAGGTTGGATCTCTCGGGGTCGTCGGCGAGAAGCCGATGTGGGCCGACGTCGGAGAGAAGACCGTCGTCGAGGTGACCCAGGAGGTCTATCCAGGGCTTATAGCCGCGGGGATGGCGGCGACGGCCGTCGCCGGAGGCCCTCGGATGGGACCCATCTTCGGCGGGATGCTCCTATCGGGGGAGAAGGCGGCGATGATCGCCCTGGAGAAGCTGGGGCTGTAAAGTCGAGAGATGTCAGATCAGTATATCAGGGGCGGGGCCGACCTCGCCCGGTTCATCCTCGCCCGGTACTCGGGGAAGGTGGTGGAGGTGGGGATGGGCGCCGCCCCCGAGGTCGCCCTCCTCCTCATCCCTCAACTGGAGGTCGTCGCCACCGATAAAACGGCCCGGACCGTCGGAGGCCTCGCCGTCGTTGCAGACGACATATTCTCTCCGCGCCTGGACTTTTACCGGGGCGCCTCCCTCCTCTACTCCATAAGGCCGCCCCTGGAGATGCAGCTCGCCGCAGGGAGGGTGGCCCGAGGGATCGGGGCCGAGGTGATCGTAAGGCCCCTGGCCGAAGAGGTGGCTGCGATCCCGGGATTTCGCCGGACCCTCGTAAACTTTCGCGAGGCGAGGTTCTACCTATTCTCCCCCTCCCCCCGGGCCTCTTCTCCTCCTCTATAACGCCCTCTACCCGCCCCAACTTCCTCCCCCTTCTCCTCCCGACGACCTCAGGTACCCCACCTCTATGACAGGGCCCGGGACCTCAGTCGGTGCGGTCGCTCCTCTCAGGAAGCTCCATCCACTTGAAGATCTCCGCCACCACCACCACCGCCGAGGCCGCGATGACGATGGCAGCCCAGCTCTCGGCATCGAGGGGGGTGGTCTCGAAGAGCCTCTGCATGAAGGGGTGGTATATCGCCAGGAGAAGGGCTCCGAGGGACGCGGCAAGCCCCAATATCAGCTTTCCGTTCGTCCTCGGGTCCATCTTGAAGAAGGAGGTCTGGAGGGATCGGCTGTTGTAGGCGTTGTAGATCTCGAAGATCACCAGGGATGCGAATGCCGTCGTCCTCGCCTCCTCGAGGGGGGCGCCGCCCCGGAGGGCGTTGGCATAAAGCCCGAGGGTCCCGATGAAGATGACCGTTGATATCCCCAGGGTGTAGAGGAAGAGCCCCCTGGTCAGGATCGGCTCCCTCGGGTCTCTGGGCTTATTTTTCATCAGGTCTGAATGGGCCGGCTCGACGCCGAGGCCTATGGCCGGAAACTCGTCGGTGACGATGTTGATCCAGAGGATCTGGAGGGCGATGAGGGGGACGGGCAGGCCCAGCATGACGCCGATGAATATCGTCATCACCTCGGCGAAGTTGCAGGATAGCAGGTAGGATGAGGCTTTCCTGATGTTGGAGTAGATCCTCCTGCCCTCTTCCACCGCCGCCACGATGGTGGCGAAGTTGTCGTCGGCGATGACCATATCCGAGGCCTCCTTGGAGACCTCCGTACCGGTCTTTCCCATGGAGATCCCGATGTCTGCTGTACGAAGGGCGGGTCCGTCGTTGACCCCGTCGCCGGTCATGGCGACGATGTGCCCCTTTTTGCGGAGGGCTTCGACGATCCTCACCTTCTGCTCCGCCGTCGTCCTGGAGAAGATCGAGACCTCCTCGATAACCTCGGCGAGCTCTTCTGGGGTCATCTCGTCCAGCTGCGTCCCCTCCAGGACCCGGCCGCCCTCATTCAAGATGCCCAGCTCCCGGCCGATGGCGGAGGCGGTGAGCTTGTGGTCGCCGGTGATCATCACCGGCCTGATCCCGGCCGCCTCGCAGACCTTGATCGCCTCCTTCGCCTCCTCCCGGGGCGGGTCCATCATCCCGACGAGGCCGAGGAAGGTCAGATCCAACTCGACGGCCTCCCGGTCGAGGGGCTCGCCAGGAGCCATCTCCTTTCCCGCCAGGGCGAGGATCCGCAGGCCGCGGCCCGCCATCTCGTCGGCGGCCTTCGAGGCGATCAGGCGGTCCTCGGAGGTGATCGGATCCTCGGAGCCGTCCCGCATGATCCGGGCGCAGAAGGCGAGGACCGTCTCGGGGGCCCCCTTCATCGAGACGGCGAGCCCGTCGGGGGATCGATGGACGGTGGTCATCCTCCTCATCTCCGAGTCGAAGGGAAACTCCACCACCTCCTCGAGGTACCACCCCTCGACGTAGTCGAGGAGGTCCCCCTTCGAGGCGGCGACGATCAGCGCCCCCTCGGTGGGGTCTCCGATCACCTGCCAGCCGTCGGGCCCCTCCTCGAGCCTGGAGTTGTTGGCGAGGGCTCCGGCGACGAGGAGGGCGCAGAGGTGTTTATCCTCCTTGGGATTCAGTTCTTCGCCCTCCTGGAGGAAGGAGCCGGCGGGGTCGTAGCCGGTCCCGGTCACCTCCACCCCCCGGGTCGTCCAGATCTTCCGGACCATCATCTCCCCCCGGGTGAGGGTCCCGGTCTTGTCGGTGCAGATCACCGTCGTCGAGCCGAGGGTTTCGACGGCGGGGAGGCGGCGGATGATGGCGTTCTTCCCCGCCATGATCTGGGTCCCGTAGGCGAGGGTGATCGTCGTGATGAAGGGGAGGGCCGTGGGGATGGCGGCGACGGCCAGAGCGGTAGCGATGATCAGAGTCTCCAGAACCGGAGCGCCCCGGTTCACCTCCACGGCGAAGATGATGGCGCAGGCGGCGAGGACGACGACGGCGAGCTGCTTTGCCAGATGCTGGAACTTGATCTTTATCGGCGGGTCCTCGGGCTTCCTCTGGACGAGCCCCGAGATCCGGCCGAGCTCTGTCCTCGTCCCCGTCGCCGTGACGGCGGCCATGCAGTTGCCGTAGACGACGATCGTCCCCATGTAGACCATGTCCGTCCGGTCGGCGAGGGGGGCCTCTTCGGCCACCGCCTCCACAGACTTATCTTCCGGTACCGACTCGCCGGTGAGGGACGACTCAACGACCTGGAGGGAAGTCTCCTCGATCACCCGACCGTCGGCGGGGACCTTGTCTCCCGCCTCCAGGTATACCACGTCCCCGGGGACGAGGTCCCCGACGGGGATCCGGGTCATCTTCCCGGACCGCAGCACGTTCGCCTCCGGGGCCACCATCTCCCGGAGGGCGTCCATCGCCCGCTCCGCCCTGTACTCCTGGAAGAAGCCGATGATGGAGATGAATAAGATGATCCCGAAGATGGCGTAGGCGTTCGTCGTCTCCCCCGCGATCCACGATACCGCCGCGGCGAAGATGAGGACTATGATCAGGTAGTTCTCGAACTGGCGCAGGAATAACCTGAGCTTCGAGGGCTTGTAGAACTCTTCGAGCTGGTTTGCGCCATGCTCGGAGAGCCTCTGCGCGGCCTCATCGGAGGAGAGGCCCTCTCTGCTGGAGCTGAGCCGTTCCAGGGTCTCGTCGACGGTCAGGGTGTGCCAGGGGTCGGTCATGGGATCTTCTCTCATAGTTAGGTCTGTGATGAATTCTTTTTTGTGCGAAGATATATCTTCCCTTCACCCGGGCGCCAAATCCCGACCGTTCCGCTCCCTTTTGATGTATCTTACTGCTAGTCACATCTCGACGTCGGCTGAGACGATCACGGCTGCAAGGATCGCCCCCCCCCGTCCGGCGCCGCCCGCCCTCCCGGACCGATTGGTGATGAAAATATCCCGCATTCGACAAAGATCACTTCTCGATATTCTTATTCGTCCTTACGTGCTCGAATGATCACCGCTCCCTCCCTCTCTTCCACCTCCGCAGAAAATCCCGCCTCCTCGAAGATCCGCAGCCAATCGCCCCCCGAGTAGTTCGGGCCGTGGTGATGGCCGAGGGGCTCTGCGGCCAGGTATCGACCCCCGCTTGCCAGGACCCGCCGGATCTGCGAGAGCCCCATCGGGATATCCTCGAGGTGGTGGAGCATGAAGAAGGAATAAACCATCTCAAAGGAGCCGTCTTCGAAGGGGAGGGCGTAGACGCTGGCGGTCCTGAAATCGGCGTTTCTTATGCCGAGGGCCTCGGCGTTCATCCGCGCCTGGGCCGTCAGGGATTCGTAGACGTCTATCCCGAAGACCTGCGAATCTGGGTTATTTTCGGCGACGTCGAGGGTGAGCCTGCCAAAACCGCATCCGACGTCGAGGATCTTATCGCCTCCTATCTCCGGCAGGATCTCTGGCCAGATCCGGTTCCTGGTGGAGACGGGCCGAAGCTCGGGAAAGCTCGCCCCCTTCGAGGCGGCGAGATGGATGTGGGTGTAGGGAAGGATCGCATAGACCTTCGACCCTCTCGCCGCCATAAGGCCCCTGACGTATATCGGGCCGTCCCGGTCCCCGTCTTCGTAACCGCTACCGCTACCGCACCTGCTACCGCACCCGCTCCCTTTCCCGCCCCAGCCCCCGATCCTCTCGACGATGGAGACGCCGCAGCGGCTGGAGAAGCGGTGGGACCATTCGTTGTTCTGCTCCGAATCCTTGATATCCAGGGGGGTGTGGACGACGATATAGTGAGAATATTCGGCCCTGAAGTAATCCGAAGGGTACAGGCCCTCGATGAGCAATATTTCGCTGATGCTGTCTTTGAAGAGGGCGAGGTGTTGTAGGGATTCAGGGTCTGCGTGATTTCGGACGGCACCGATCTCTTCGAACATGGCCGTGGAGATGAGCTTTCCCGAATAAATAGCAGCCGATCGGGTCGCCATCGTTCACCGGGCGGCATCCGGGATCTTTGGACCGGATGCCAGAGCCGCGGGGTCAGAGAGTTTCGACGGACTCGACCTCGCCATCGTTCCATCTGAGGATGTGGGCTTGCGCCTCGTCGATGTAGATGAAGGTGTTGGAGTAGCGGTCCAACCCGTCTATCACCTCGTCCTCGCCCACCCAGGACCCGGAATTTATGAAGAGCTTCTCTTTGCCCGACCCGCCGATGTAGGAGCTGGCAAAATGGGTATGGCCGAAGACGACGACGTCCGCGGTCACCGTATCCTTCTGACCCTGACAACTCTTATTCATTTTTTGACCTGATAGTAGCGAAGGGACGGCCCGCAACAGATCCATTGGAGGAAGATCAGCCCCTCTTCCCCTCCAACCTCTCCCGGATCCCCCGCCAGTGGGAACCCCGCCAGTAGATCTTTCCGCACCTCTGGCACCTCCAATGGATCGATCCCTCTTCAGAACCGGCGGCATCGTCGGCCTTCTCTGGCCCCACCGCCTCTTCAAGGGGTCCGTTGCAGAGGGTGCACCTCTCCGGGTGCGGCTCCAAAGAGAATCCTGCAGCCGAAAACTCGGAGAGCTGCGCGTCGAGGTCAGAGGACCTTATCAGGAGGCAGCCGGCCCCCGCCTTCTCGCACCTTTGTGACAGGACCCGGTCCCTGGTGAGGAGGGTCCTCTCCTCCTTCAGGGCGACCTCGATGAGGTCGGAGTCGCCGGCCCCCTCCGGGGAGCGAGAGACGTCCTGGCCCGCCATCCTCAGCCACCGGGCGAGCCGGATCAGCATCTCGTCTGCTATAAATCGGCCGACTTTCGCCATCATCCCCCATCTCGTCCGCAACTATTTATCTCTCCATCGCCCTTTTTCGATCATTATGAAGAAGGCGATGAGCAACGTGGACGTGGCGGCGGTCGTCGAGGAGCTGCAGGAGAAGCTCGTGGGGGCGTTCATCGGAAAGGCCTACCAGCTCGCCCCCGACAGGGTCGTCGTCTCCTTCCAGTCTTCGGGGCGGGGGAAGCTCGACCTCATCCTGGAGGCCGGAAGAAGGATCCACCTAACCGAGAAGCCGAGGGAGGCGCCGAAGATGCCGCCCCAGTTTCCGACGATGCTCCGAAGCCGCCTTTCCGGAGGGCGGGTGACGGCCGTCCGCCAGCACGGCTTCGACCGGGTGGCGGAGATCGAGATCCAGCGGGGCGACGATCGATACCTCCTCATCGCCGAGATCTTCCCCAAGGGGAACATCCTCCTCCTCGACGACTATGGGAGGATCGTCCTGCCGCTGCGACCGCTGGCCTTCAGGGACAGAAAGCTCCTGGCGGGGGAGAAGTACCAGTACCGGGAGGACCAGCTCGACCCCCGGACCGTCTCGAAGAACGACCTCGCCTTCATCCTCGCCTCCTCCGACTCGGAGCTGGTGAGGACCCTCGTCCGGGGTCTGAATATGGGGGGGACCTACGCCGAGGAGGTCTGCCTACGGGCCGGCCTCAACAAGACGGAGCCGGCTCACAGCCTGACCGGGGAGGAGATCGACCGGGTCCACCGGGCCCTCGGAGAGATCTTCGGCCTCGTCCAGACCGACCCCCACCTCGTCCTCGACGAAGGCGGGGTCGTCGACGCCGTCCCCGCCCCCCTCGCCGTCTACGGCGGCCTAGACCGTCGGGAGTTTGGAAGCTTCAGCGAAGCCCTCGACGAGTTCTTCGCCATCGAGGAGGCAAAGGCCGAGGGGGTGAAGCCGAAGACCGCCCTGGAACGAAGACGGGAGATGCAGGAGCGATCGATCCAGGAGTTCCGGGATAAGGAGCGGGAGTTGGCCCGCCTCGGCGAGAAGATCTACGAGAGGTATGGCGAGGTGGAGGCGGTCCTCGCCGCGATATCCAAAGGCTTCGAGAAGGGGTACACCTACTCCGAGATCCTGGCGAAGATAAAGACCTCCGGCCTTCCCATAGCCGAGAAGATCCTCGCCCTCGACTACCAGGGCGAGCTCCTCCTCCGCCTAGACGACCCCGGGGACGGGGGCGGAGAGGCGGCCAATGCCGGAGGGGAAGGAGAGGCGAGAGGTGCCGAGCTGGAGCTGAACTCAAAGCTCACCGTCCCCCAGAACGCCCAGAGGTACTACGACCGGGCGAAGGAGCAGGCTAGGAAGAGGGAGGGGGCGGAGAAGGCCCTGGAGGAGACGATCCGGCTCATCGAGAGGAAGGCAGGACCCGAGAAGGTGAAGACGAGGAAGGTATTCCGGCGGAAGAAGCCGAAGTGGTACGAGAGGTTCCGCTGGTTCACCTCGTCGGACGGATTCCTCGTCATCGGCGGGAGGGATGCCTCCAGCAACGAGGAGATCTACGCCAAGTACCTCGAAAAGCGGGACCTTGCCCTCCACACCGACGCGCCGGGGGCGCCCCTGGTCGTCATCAAGACGCTGGGGGAAGGGGTCCCCGAGGAGACCCTGGAGGAGGCGGCCTCGTTCGCCGTCAGCTACTCCAGCCTCTGGAAGGCGGGGCTCTTTGAAGGTGACTGCTACCTCGTCAATGCCGATCAGGTGACCAAGACCCCAGAGCCCGGCGAGTTTCTGAAGAAGGGGGCCTTCGTCGTCCGGGGCGAGAGGCAGTACTTCCGGGACGTCCCCGTCGGCGTCGCTTTGGGCATAGCCGGCGACCAGCTCATCGGTGGCCCCATCTCGGCGGTGAAGCCGAGGGCCGATCCGATCGTCGAGGTGGAGCCCGGGGAACTCAGCCCCGAGGATCTGGCGAAGAGGATCTATCGGTCCTTCGCCGAAAAAGAGGATGACAGGAGGTGGCTCAAGGCCGTAGCCTCCGTCGACGCCATCGCGAGCTTCCTCCCCCCTGGGGGGTCGAAGGTGAAGGGGTGATCCTCCCGGGGATGGGGGAGACGAGGGGTCGTCGCCACCAATATCAGGGTTTTTAGGGGTTCTGGATTTTTATATACCCTTTATGCCGGCTTTTTTTCAGTTATAAATCATTTTTTCCGGTCTGAATGGATATAAGATCCGTATAAACCGTCTGATAATCGATTAATCCCGAAAAATTCGGTTCAGATACACAAATAAATCTGATAATAGAAAATCAAACAAATATAATCGTATATGCCGGATACTATCGCCGATCAAAAGATTTATCTCGGTATAATTACAGCACATCGAGCTGAGAGACTTTCAATCTCAATTCGAACTGTGATGGGATTGTTCAGAGGCGGTATATCGTCAATTCAATCAAATGACCATATTCGCCAGAGAATAGAGGCAGAAAAAGATATCCGGCCGACATATAGATGTGGGGATACAGATAAAAACTGAATGATCGGACAAAAAGTTTGTCTCCCCGATATGAAGGCAAACAAGCTGAAAAGAAAGCAGCTTTGGAGTCGAAAGGAAGATTACGGCGTTGAAGCGGCATGACCTGATATTGACCCTGGGATCGGTGATGGGGGTCTTCGCCCTCCTCCCCCAGGTTTGGAGCGGCTTTGTGAACAGGACCGGAGCGATCGAGCCCGCCACCGCCATGATGAACGTCGGGATCATGGTGGCGGTGGGGATCACCTACTACGATCTGGGGCTGCGGCGGTCGGCGGCGGCGATCGGAGCCCTCGGCGCCCTCTGGGGCGTCCTCCTCTATCAGAACGCCATCTATTGAAGCGGTGTGGCGGGGATTGGTTCCGCCCACCCCGTCCCCCGCATATCAAATTTTTAAGATAATTGAAATCATCCTTATATTATCGAACGCCCAGCAGCTCTGCTGCAGGTTGCACCGCCGCAATTTGCCTTGATGAAGTCTGCCATAACGAGAGTTGTTCGCGGGGTTCGCAAATGGGAATAAGCGAGCAGGCAAGCTTCGGAACCATAATCGAAGCGGCCATTCCGATGGTCGGTCACATCACCAGAGCCAAATTCGAGGACCACCATAGTCGCGATCCCGTTCCCGTTCTTCAACGCCTGATAGATCTTGGGAGGCTTCCTCGGGACTTTTGCCATCATTTTAACGGGATTCGCCGAATTCATGGATTTAGTTTATATAGAAGTTCAAACAATCATTAGTTCCTAAATTGGTATTGTAATCGAGGCAATTCATGGCTGGACAATTCAGTGGCACACCCATATACATTCTCAGAGAAGGGAGCCGGCGGACCGCCGGTAGAGACGCACAGAGGTCGAATATCATGGCTGCCAAGGCGGTTGCTGGCGCTGTGAGGACTACTCTAGGCCCCAAGGGGATGGACAAAATGCTGGTGGACACCCTGGGAGATGTGGTGATCACCAACGACGGCGTAACCATCCTCAAAGAGATGGACATCGAGCATCCCGCGGCCAAGATGATGGTGGAGATCGCCAAAACCCAGGATCAGGAAGTGGGGGACGGCACCACCACCGCCGTTGTGCTGGCAGGAGAGCTGCTCAAGCAAGCTGAAGGGTTGCTGGAACAGGAGATCCATCCAACGGTGATCGCCGCAGGCTACAGAGCGGCGGCCGAAAGGTCCATGGAAATTCTCAAGAGTCTAGCTGTAACCGTCTCCGAGGAAGATGAGGATCTTCTCAGAAAGATCGCCATAACGGCGATGACCGGCAAAGGCTCTCAATCAGCCCGTCATGAGTTGGCGGTGATGGCTGTCGAGGCGGTCAGGTCGGTCGTGGACGAAGACGGGACCGTCGATATCGACAATATTACCGTGGAGAAGAAGGTCGGCGGCGGCATTACTGACTCACTGCTTGTGAGGGGAGTGGTCATCGATAAAGAGAGGCTCCACCCCAGCATGCCCAAGTCGGTCACCGACGCCAGGATCGCCCTCCTCAACGCAGCCGTGGAGATCGAGAAGACGCAGGTCGATGCCAAGATTCAGATCACCTCACCAAACCAGCTCCAGGCGTTCCTGGACCAGGAAGAGACGGCGCTCAGGGGGATGGTCGATAAGATCGTCGCCTCCGGAGCCAACGTCCTCTTCGTCCAGAAGGGGATAGACGATCTCGCCCAGCACTTCCTGGCCAAGGCCGGGATCTACACCGTCCGCCGCGTAAAGAAGAGCGACATGGAGAAGCTCGCCCGGGCCACGGGCGGAAGGGTCATCACCAGCATCCACGACATCGAGAAAGGCGACCTTGGGAGGGCGGGGCTCGTCGAGGAGAGGAAGGTCAGCGACGAGAAGATGACCTTCGTCGAAGATTGCGAGAACCCCAAGTCCGTATCCATCATCTTGCGAGGTGGAACTGAGCACGTCGTCGATGAGCTGGACCGGGCGATGGAGGACGCGCTGCGGGTTGTGGGCGTCGTTTTGGAGGATAAATTGCTCGTTCCCGGGGGCGGCTCTCCCGAGGTGGATCTGGCTATCCGGCTGCGGGCGTACGCGTCCACCGTAGGAGGGCGCGAGCAGCTGGCGATCGAGTCCTTCGCCGATGCGATGGAGATCATCCCCAAGACCCTGGCCGAGAACGCCGGTCTGGACCAGATCGATTCTCTCATGGCGCTGCGCAGCGCCCACGAGACAGGGATGAAGAACGCAGGCCTGAAGATGGAGACCGGCGAGGCGGTCGATATGCTAAAAGAGGGGGTCGTCGAGCCGATCAGAGTCAAGACCCAGGCGATCAACTCAGCGACCGAGGCCGCTGTCATGATCCTCCGGATCGATGACGTCATAGCCTCCAAATCTGGGCCAGGAGGGATGGGAGAAATGCCCGGCGGCATGGGTGGCATGGGCGGTATGGGCGCAGAGGACTTCGAGTAAGTCCCAGCCCCCATCTTCCTCAACAAAGAAGGAAAGCAGGGAAATGGATAGAAGCGATCTGTTAGAGTTCTTAAAGGAGAGCTGGCCGGAGAAGTTCGCGCCAGAAGAAGAGATATTCAGCCATATACACGCTGGCGACAAGATCTTCATAGGCACCGGCTGCGGCGAACCCCAGCACCTGGTTCAGGCGCTGGTGGACTTTGTCAGCAAAAACCCCAAAGCCTTTTTCGGCATCGAGCTCATTCACGTCTGGACCCTGGGAACCGCCCCCTACATAGACGAAAAGTTCCGGGATAACTTCCGGATCGACTCTTTCTTCATCAGCGAAGGGACGCGAAACGCGATCAACCGGGGAGCTGCAGACTACACGCCGGTATCTCTTTCCGCCGTTCCCGGTCTGATCAGAAGGGAGATTATACCGATAGACGTAGCATTAATACAGACGTCTCCTCCCGATAAGCACGGCTATATGAGCCTGGGTATAAGCGTGGATATCGTAAAGGCCGCCGCCCAGAAGGCGTCATTGATCGTCGCCCAGATCAACTCTCATATGCCCCGGACTCAGGGTGACGGATTCATAAATATAAAAGATGTGGATTTCATCATCCATCGGGATGAACCGTTGCTGGAGTACGAGGTAGAAGATCCGGGGCAGATCATCAGATCGATAGGAAAGTATGTCGCCCGGATAGTTGAGGATGGGTCCACATTACAGGTCGGATACGGCATCATACCCAACGCCGTCGTCTCATACCTGGATGAGAAGAAGCATCTTGGGGTGCACACCGAGCTCTTGAGCGACGGTATCATCGATCTGATGAAGAAGGGTGTCGTTGATAACACTTTGAAGTCCATCGACACCGGCAAGACTGTGGCCTCCTATTGCATGGGCAAGAAGGAGAGCTACGAGTTTCTGGATGAGAATCCAACGATCGAGTTCAAGACGATCGATTATGTGAACAGCCCGTTGATCATCGCGAAGAACAAGTTGATGACCGCCATCAACAGCGCCATGGAGATAGATCTGACCGGCCAGGTCACCGCGGAATCCCTCGCCGGGACCTTCTACTTCGGCGTCGGGGGGCAGGCGGATTTCATGAGGGGCGCCGCCCTTGCGCCGGGAGGCAAGAGCATCCTGGCCCTCCCATCGACGGCCGTCAACGACACCATCTCCAGGATAGTGCCGTCTCTCCAGGAGGGGACGGGCGTGACGCTGACCCGAGGGGATGTCCACTATTGTGTGACCGAGTACGGGATAGCGTATCTTCACGGCAAGAATATCAGGGAACGGGCCATGGATCTGATCGCCATCGCCCATCCCAAGTTCAGGCCTCAGCTCATCGAAGAGGCGAAGAAGCGCCTCCTCATCTACAAAGATCAGGCCTTCGTCCCCGGGGTGAATGGCGTATACCCGGCAGCTCTGGAGACGTTCAGGACGACGAGGACCGGGCTCAAGGTCATCCTGCGGCCCGTCAAGATCGGGGACGAGCCATTGATGAAAGATTTCTTCTATGATCTCTCCAATGACAGCATGTACCGCAGGTTCATGTCCGTCAGAATGGACATGCCTCATGAGCGGCTGCAGGAGTTCGGGATAGTCGATTATGCCAACCGCATGATGATCCTGGCTGTGGTCGAGGGTGATAGCAGAGAGACCATCGCCGCGATCGGACAGTATGAGATAAATGATAAGATGCATAACGGCGAGGTCGCCCTTGTGGTGAAGGACGAGTACCAGAATATGGGCGTAGGCCACGACCTCCTCACTTATCTCACCCGTCTGGCCCGGGGGCGGGGGCTACTGGGATTTACCGCCGAGGTCCTGGTCGAGAACGAGCCGATGCTGAACCTCTTTAAAAAGATGGGGTTCGATACCGAGAAGAGGAGCGAAGACGGGGTCTATGAGATGCGGATGAAGTTCAGAGATCTTGAGGGTTAGCCTCCTCTTCTCATCGTCTCCTCTTCTCATCGTCTCCTCATCCGCGAAAAGATCGGCTCGGGACAGAGGCCGAGGATCGAGGATTGAGGATCACCGGTCTTTTTGCTCAAGCCTGCCGACGCCTCGAAAATCGATCAGAGGATTGGAGTCTACGGGATCGGGAGTTGAGGATGTCAGGATCTCTCCCCGGTAGACCTCTTTTCCCTTATGAAATTCTGCGAAGATCGGCTCGTTTATCGGGATGGGCCTGGACTTCGCCTGCACCTCCATCATGGCACGAAGGTCCGTCTGAGAGATGATCGCTCTGCCGTGCCAGCTCTCTTCTCCGCCGTCCGGTCTCTCCTGCTCTATCATCCAGTATTTCAGGGATACGGGAAGATCGTCCCATATCAGGCGACCCTCGCGGCCGATTATCTTCGAAATTGACATATTGAATCCGTCGGATCTGCATAATCATAAAGATGATCGTATTTTTGAGATGGTGAAGGGGTGATCTCTGGGATCGGCGAGGGGGCCGCAGCCCCCCTCCCCCAGGTCTGGAGCAGCTGAATGAACAGAAAACGGGACAGAGACCGGGACCGGGCCCAATCGAGGCCGCCACCGCCATGATGAACGTCGCCATCATGGTGGCGGCAGGGATCACCCGCCGCGATCTCGGCGCCCCCGGGGGCGCCCTCCTCCGACTGAACGCCATCCGCTGAGGCGGGGATGGTTGCCGGGCGGGCGGCGCCGTCCGCCCGAGACTGACCCCTCGCCACCGTCCACCGTCCACGTCCAACCGTCTTCCGCCATCCAGCAACCGCCATCCTCGACCGGTCACCCGCCGCCCCCCCGCGCCCCCACCGACCGCCCCCGGTCCATCCCTTTTTTTCGAGCCCTACCCGCCGGTTCAAAGTGACGATCCGACCGACCTAGCCTGATCGAGGAGATCTTTCCTCTCCAGGACGGCGTCCGGCGAGCCCCCGTCCACCATCCGTATGATCCCGGCCATCTCAAACCCCAGAAACCGGAGAACCTCGGCGAAGTCGTCGGCGGCCTTCTCGAAGGCCGAAAGGTCTGGATTGCCCTGACTGGTGACGATGACCGCCTTCTTTCCCGGCGCAAGGCGAGATTTGAACTGCGGGTCTATGAAGGAGTACATCCGGTCCTCCATCAGCTTGAACTGGCCGGAAAAAAGGTAGAAGTATATCGGCGAGCCGAAGACGACGGCGTCCGCCTCCCTTATATCCTCCAGGAGGCCCGAGAGGTCGTCATCGAGCTTGCACACTTCGGCGCTCTTGCAGTAGTTGCACCCCTGGCAGCCGGAGTAGTTCATCTCGTTGAGGATGTACTTTTCAGTCTGGAAGCCCGCCTCTTCGGCCCCATCCAAGACCTCCTGGACGAGCCTGTCGACGTTGCCGCCCTTCCGGGGACTTCCTACGATTCCTATAGCTTTCGTGGCTTAATCCCTCCCATGATCTAATCGCGCTAAGAGTCGATTCTGATGTCTTTAACGGTATGATATTTAATAATAACTATTGCTCAAAAATAGTAAATATGGCGCCGACCGGCAAAAATGGGCGCCTCCGCGATCGTGGGGGCGGGGATTACGAGGGGTGGCTGACGGAGGAGGCGCGGGGATCGCGGGCGGGCGAGAAGAGGCGGCGGAGGGGTCGACGACGAAGGCGGAGGGGCTGGCCGCGGCGGGAGGGTGACAGGATAGCTCGGCCGCAAGGTACCTAGCGTGGAGGATCTATCAGTCCCTCACGATCGGGAGGAAGGACAGACAGCGCATCGAGACTTTAACCTCCATTTACCAGATAGCGAGATATCAGTCATCGGGGGAGAGCCTTTGTTAGGGCAAATTGTAAAGGGCTAAATACCATAGCGATATGACATCTTAACGTGTCCCATTTAGAGATTATGAGCATGAGCCAAATGGGAAAGACCAGATTAATAATAAAAACAATATTATTTCGGGAGTGGAAAAGGACGTATGATCGAAAAAGAGTTTGATATACCATTTGTTGCAGCTCTCGCACTGAGCGAGAAGCAAATCCAGCAGAATTATCGCCCGATCATTGCTGTTCATAAATGGTTTGCAAGAAGACCAGGGACACTGTTTCGTGCGATTCTTCTCTCGGAGTTTAGCAACGGATTATCGCTCAAAGAAACGTTTTACAGGGGGAACAAATTAAACGGCATTCGCATCGCAGATCCCTTTATGGGAGGTGGTACGCCACTGTTAGAAGCAAATAGACTTGGATGTGACGTAATCGGATACGATATAAATCCCATGGCATATTGGATTGTCAAGCAAGAAATTGAAACTTTGGATCTAAATGTATACAAAGAAGAAGCAAATAAACTTAGAAATAAACTTGAGGAAAAAATAGGCTACCTCTATCATACCAGGTGCAATATATGTGGTTATGAAAAAGCCGATGCAAAATATTTTTTATGGATTAAATACCAAGTCTGCAAAAATTGTGGTAAGACATTTGATCTGTTTCCTGGCTATCTAATATCCAAAAATAAACGTCATCCTAGGAATGTTATAGTGTGTAGTATTTGTGGAGAATTTACAGAGGCGGCAGACCTTAAGAAACTAGATAAATGTATGTCCTGTGGGTCAAAATTACTCCTGCAGGGACCCGCAAAACGCAATCATTGTATTTGTCCTAGCTGTGGAATTGATAATAAATTTCCTAATATGGATCAAGGTCCACCAAAACATAGAATGTTTGCTATTGAATATAATTGTCCAATATGCAAATCGAGGCATAAAGGCCGTTTCTTTAAAAAACCGGATTCGATGGATCTCCATAGATACAATGAAGCCATAATTATTTTTAATGATATGGAACCAATTTTTGTACCAGAAGATAAAATCCCTTCAGGTGATGAAACCGATCGACTCCATAGGTGGGGTTATCGACATTATAGTGAGATGTTCAACTATCGACAGCTACTCGGTCTCGAATTGAGTTGTCAAATAATTAATACACAACCGAATGAAAAAATAAAATATGCATTAGCTACAAATTTGTCTGATCTATTACGATATCAAAATATGCTTTGTCGTTATGATACTATGGCACTTAAATCCTTGGATATATTCTCGATACATGGATATCCTGTTGGGCTTATTCAATGCGAGTCCAACCTACTCGGCATCCCCAATGGAAAAATGAGCATAGGAAGTGGAGGTTGGTCCAACATAATTGATAAGTTTATAAAGGCAAAGTCATTTTGCGAATCTCCCTTCGAAGTTTCAGTTTCTGGAAAACGAAAAAAGTTTATATATACTACAGGCGAGTGGATCGGAGATGCTAACGACGACTTTCCGCATGAAAAAAGGAGTGTAGAAATTTATTGCAAAAATGCGATATATGAAGAGTTGCCTGCTTCTAGTCTGGATGCTGTACTCACCGATCCTCCGTACTACGGTAATGTACAATATGCGGAGTTGATGGACTTCTGCTATGTTTGGCTAAGAAAATTAGTTAAAGATAGTAATCCAGAATTTAACAAACACACCACACGAAATTTTGAGGAACTTACAAAGAATACAAATATGAACCGTGGACTTGAAGAGTTCACTGGAGGATTATCAATGGTGTTTCAGCATATGGCCAAAGCTTTGAAATTCGGATCACCACTAGTATTCACGTATCATCATAATAAGTTAGATGCGTATTTCCCCATAGCTGTGGCAATTCTCGACTCAGGTTTTGTATGTACCGCTTCGATACCCTGTCCCGCTGAAATGGGGGCATCAATTCATATCAAAGGTACAAAATCTTCAACAATTGATACTATTTTCGTTTGCCGTTCTAAAGAGTTCATGCCGATTAAATCTAATTCTGATACTATATCTACTGAAGAAATAGCAAATTATATAGAAGATGACATGAATAACTTGAAATATGCGATGAGACTGACTGAGGGAGATATCCGATGCTTAACCTATGGTCACCTCACGCGTCTAGCTACTTATTATATGAGTGATTATTGGGATAACAGTTGTTCTATAAACGAAAAATTAGCTGCTATAAAGAGATGGATCGATGAGAACGGTTTTTTGGCTATATTAGAGAAAAAAATAAAAAAAGTTACGTTAAATAAGGGGATCAAGTATGAAACATTCTTTTAAAGCAAGCTGGGAAGAGATTGAAGAAAATCCTGAGCTTTTTGTATCCTCTATATGCACATCCCTGCAATCTCAGTTTCTCGTGATGCCAAAAGGTAATGGATTTATCGAATATCCTATTTTCGAAAGGGGATATGAAGAACTTAAACAAGCAACTAACGGATTTACAGAGTTTTCTGAAGATAAAATATCACCCACATTATTTAAAATTCCGATCTCAATCATCGTCTTACGCTCTATATTAGGTTTTACTCCTCCCGAATGGGCATATATTACCACACAGAGAACAGGTATTAAAGTCGATCAGGGGTTTGCCAGAAGTCTTGATCGGAAGATACGAATGAATCCTTTTAATGTCTTGAGTCCCAACGGTGTCTTAAAATCAAGGCTTGACGCAATGATTAGAGTTGCATGTCAGTTACTTAGCGAAGAAGTTACCTATGTTGGCAATAAAAACCTTCATCGCCTTGATAAAGCTGATACTCGGCAAGGCTTAGATGGAGTCCAATTGCTTTCGACAATAGGTGCTCCATATGCGATGCTACTTTATGAAAGGTTTTTGGGTAGACCTTTTGCATCCCACCGTGACTCCGTTAGCGAATTAGTTGGAGATACCCTTGAATCAGCTATTGAGGATGTCCTTACAAGTTACAAGATAAGCTATCGTAAGACTAAGAGAGCAGAGCGTATACCTGGTTTCGATCAAGCTCCAGACTTCATAATACCAAGCGAATACAATCCCCAAATTATTATTGAAGCTAAAATTACTGAAGACGATGGAACAGCAAGAGACAAGGTAACGCGTATCCAGCACCTCAGCGAATTAAGCATGGCGGGTCAAACTAATGGAGTGCCAAAATACGAGGTAATAGCATGCATCGACGGACGTGGCTTTGGCGTTCGGAGGGAAGATGTTAAAAAAATGCTTCTTGCAACAAGAGGAAAAGTATTCACATTTAAAACGCTAAGCAATCTCGTTGAGTTTTCACGTCTAAAAGAATTTGCTATAAAATAGTTACCTAATCAAAAAACCATCCACTTTTCTTAGATCTGCTAGTCCACAAGGATCTTTGCCAAGGTTTGCTCCTAGCGCTCTATTCTCACGCTTTCAGTTGTCGTCCCCCCCCTCACTTCGTCGACACTATCTTTATCACGTCCCCCGCCTTCAGCTCGTGCTTCTCCCCCAGCCTCCTCTTGGACCGCCCGTCCAGGGCGAAGAGGAAGCTGTCCCCGATGTCGGTGTGGATCCGGTAGGCAAGGTCTTTCGTCGTCGAGCCCTTCTTCATCAGGTAGGCGTCCGGGAGGACGACCCCGTTTCTGTCCGTCCACTTCCCCTCGTCCTCCACCGGGAAGACGGGTATGTATTCGAGAAGCTCGAAGACCGCCCGGTCGAGGCACTCCTGGACCCCGGTCCCGCCGGTCGCCTTGAGGATCCCCCGGATCTTCTCCAGCCCCGCCTTCTGGGGGCCGGAGAGGTCCTTTACCATCTCGAAGTCTGGGTCGCCCGGTCGGTACTTTATCGCGCCGGTTTTGTCCGCCATCCTCAATGCGACCTCGGCGGCGGCGCTGGTGGGAACGACGATCTCGTCTAGAGCCTTCAGGCGGGCGACGAACTCGGGGGGCGCGACGTCCACCTTGTTCGCGGCGATGATCATCGGCTTGCTGGCGTCCCGCAGCAGCCCCGCGAACCGCTTCATGTCGTCGTCTCCCCATTTCGTCGGGTCGCTCTTCATCGTCGCGAGGGCCCACCGGACGTGGTGGTCTGCGACCCCGGCCCCCGCCAGCTGCTCGGTGATCAGCGGCTCGATCTTGACCCCCTCGGCCCGGACCCGCCTCATCAGCCTCTCCCAGTTGCGGTTTAAGATGCCGAAGAGCCACATCCCGATCTCGCGCTTGAGAAACTCGACATCCGTCATCGGGTCGTGGTTTCCTACGCCTACGGGGTTACCTTCGGCGTCGGCGGAGCCGGAGGCGTCCAGGACGTGGATGACGGCCTCCGCCACCCGGAGGCTGTCGAGAAACTCGTTACCGAGGCCCTTACCCAGGTGGGCGTCGGGGACGAGCCCCGCCACGTCGATCAGCTCCACGGGGACGTACCTCGTCCCGTCCCGGCACCTGCCGCAGCTCGTCGCGAGCTCCCGGCAGGGGCAGGGGACCCGGACGTACGAGACCCCGTGGTTCGCATCGATGGTGGTGAAGGGGTAGTTTGCTATCTCCACCTCTGCGAGGGTAGCCGCCTTGAAGAAGGTGGACTTCCCGGCGTTGGGCTTTCCCGCAAGCCCCACTGACAACATCGGATCGCCTCCTGGTATATCGGACCTGGTTATCTGCTGCTATCGAATCCGCAATCGAATCTGCAATCGAATCTGCTCGATGCTGCTTATCTATCGGCCGCAGTCATTCGGGCTCCCTTCATCTGCGGACGTTGACGGGGACGCCCCGGCCGAAGAGCTCCGCCGTCTTGGCGGAAAACCGCTCCTCCTTCGACTTCGCGAGCCTTCCGGCGAGGGCGAGCCCCTTATCGGAGACGGCCGCCTCCTCGATGCTTCCTGCCGCCAGGGCGGCGTCGTAGACCTTCGCGCCGAGGTCGGTCCTGGTGAGGACCGTCGACCAGCCCGCCTTCGACCCGACGGACCCGACGGAGACGTCGGCGAGCTCCGCGGCGAAGTCGAAGCAGGGGCCGCACCCCTTCCAGACGTAATCGTCCGTCTCCTCCAGGGGGACCTCCTTGACCTTATCGCCGGAGAGGACCCGGAACATCCCCTTCTGGACCTCGAACTTATCGACCTCTTCGGCCTTGAACCCGAACTCCCCCTCGACGAGGTGGGGGAAGAGCAGCTCGTGCTCGAAGTTCTCCATGCAGAAGAGGCCGACGAGGAGGGCTATCTTCTCCTGGCCGAACTGATAGGGCTCCTCCAGGAGCTGGACCTTCCGGAGCGCCTGGATCTGGCACGGCGTTCCAACAAAGCCGATCTTCTTGAAGCCCTGATCCATCGCCATCTGGACCCCGGTGACGCTGGGGGTGATGGTGTACTTCGTCCCCGCGGCGGCGGCGATCTCCTCTGCCGTCGTCGCGACCTTCGGAACGCCCCTCCATTTCTCGTCTCTATCGGTGACGACGGCGCAGTCTATGACCCCCGATTCGAGGGCGCCGATCAGGAGCGCCGTCGCGACCCCTCCGTCCTGGGCCCTGGCCCCGGATCCTCGCGCCCTGGCGGAGGCGGCCTTCCTGTATATTCCCAGGACTTCATCCTCCCTCCTCTCCCTCCCGAAGACCTTCTTCGCCATCCCCGGCATATCGAACATGGTCCGGGGACAGTAGGCGTAGCAGAGGCCGCAGTTGGGGTCGTAGTCTATCAGCTCCGGGCGGTTTGCCTCTCTATCGATCTTGGGGCAGAAGGCGATGCAGTTACCGCAGTAGCAGCAGAGCTCCTTCTTGATGACGTCATAATCGAGCTCCCCAAATCCGTACTCAAGATACGTGGGCTCGGGATACTTCTCCTTGGCAGCTATGATCATCCTCTCCAAAAGCTAGGTGCGTAGTTGACGGCCGATTAGACTAAAGCTTTTATGGTATATCGGGGACCCAACGGTCATGATCCTCGGCCTCGACGTCGGCGGAGCGAACACCAAAACCGCCAGCTCCGACGGTCTCTTCACCAAGATCGAGTACATCCCCCTCTGGAAAGAGGCCCCCCTGGAGCCCTTCCTCCGCCGGATCTGCGCGGAAGCGAGGCCAGAGGCTCTGGCGGTCGTCATGACCGGGGAGCTTGCCGACTCCTTTCCGGATAAGCGGGCCGGAATCCTCTTTATAAAGGAGGCGGCAGAGCGGTCCTTCACCTGCCCCGTCAGCTTCTGGGGTGTCGACGGCTTCCTCTGGCGCGACCTCTCCGACCTCGCCGCTGCCAACTGGTCCGCCTCGGCGGCCCTCGTCTGCGCGCAGATAGGCGACTCTCTCTTCGTCGATATGGGATCGACCACCACCGACCTCATACCGATAAAGGGGGGGCCGAGGGCGGCGAAGACCGACTTTGAGCGGCTCGCTAGGGGGGAGCTGATCTACTCCGGCCTCCTCAGAACGAACATCGCCGCCCTCCTCGGTCATGTGGATATGGGGGGAAGGAGGATCCCCCTCTCATCCGAGCTCTTCGCCATCGCCGCAGACGCCCACCTCGCCGGAGGCCGGATCTGCGAAGACGATTATGCCGTCGAGCCCCCCGACGGGGGCAGAAGAGATCGACGATCGGCGCTCCGGAGGCTCGCCCGGACCGTCTGCGCAGACCTGGCGGAGATCGGCCCCGACGCGGCGGCGGAGATCGGCCGCCAGGCCGCCGCCCGCCAGCTGAGCCTTCTGGCCGAGGGGATCAGAAGACAGTCGGAAGAGTACGACCTCTCCATCGTTGCAGCCTGCGGGATCGGCGAGGGTCTGATAGAAGAGGCGGCCCGCTCCCTCGGCCTCGAGTGCGTCAAGCTCTCGGCCAAGTACGGAAAGTCGGTCTCCTGCGTCTTCCCCGCCTACGCCGCCGCCCGCCTCCTGGAGATGGAGGCGGGGGGCTTTCTGAGGACGTCGAAAAAAGTCCAAAGATAGGTGGGCTATCGCCTAGCCCCCAAACCCGTGGGCGAGGTAGGGGGCGACGATGATGAAGAGGAGGGACGAGAAGATCAGCCAGGCCATCAACGTCACAAGAGCCCGGGTCATCCTCTCAGCCTTCGCCTCGCTCTTGAAGACCGCACCAAGCCCCATGGAGAGCATGTCCCGAAAGATGTGGCCACCGTCCAGGGGAACCGCCGGAAGGCAGTTGAAGAGGCCGGCGTAGAGGTTTATCAGCCCCACCCAGAAGAGGAAGTTGGCGATCCAGAAGATCTTTCCCCCCAGGGGCTCGGCCCATCCCGTCGGCTCGAAGAGGTGGGTGATCCAGCCCGCAAAGCCGGGAAAGCCCATCTCGGTGAATCCGGGGATCCCCGAGAAGGGCAGGCCCATGAGGGTGAAGACCCCAAAGACGCCGGACCGGGGCATCTCCCGGAGGGCCGCGAGGAAGGACCCCGCCGGAAACTCCTGGAATGTGGCTCCGTCAAGGTAGACTGCGTTCGCCGAGACCCCGGAGAAGCCCACCCCCAAAAACCCGCTCCCCGATCCGTCGGGGTTTGCGGCGAGATCCACAACATAATCCCCCCGGTTCGTGCCCACGACGACGGTATCCCCCTCGGTCGTCGAGTTCATGGCCGACCTGAAGGACTCCCAGTCCGGCGTCGGTACTCCATCGATCTCGGAGATCGTCGCCCCTGGGACGATCCCCGCATCATCGGCCGCCGATCCCTCAAAGACGTAGGAGACGACGACCCCCCGGACGAACTCCCCCCCAAGGCCCAGGTCCACCATCTCATCTCCCAGGAGGAAGCTGAGGCTCCTGTCGCCCCCTCCTGTCGCCACCAGGTCCTCGAGACCATCTACCCGGATGTCGCCGGCCGAGAGGAGGATCATCTGCCTCTCAAAGCCGGCGAGGTCGGCGGCAGAGCCGGGGGCGACGTCCACAACCACGACCCTGTCCATGGGGGCGATCGCACCGATCACCGGCCCGAAGAAGAGGGCGAGGGCGAGGGCTGCCACCACGAAGTTCGCTATGACTCCAGCGGAGAGGATCCGAATTCGGGCGGCCCGGGTGGCCTTCGGCTTATCGTCGTCGTCCTCGGAGCCGAAGAGCTCCCCCTCGTCGGGCTCGACGAAGGCCGCCACCGGGGCAGCGAGGAGGGCTATCCCCATCGACTTTACCCTTATCCCCTCGACCCTGCAGAGGATCCCATGAGAGAACTCATGGACCGCCATCGTAACGAAGAGGGCGACCCACCCCCACCAGAGGGGTATGAACTGGTTTATCCCCGGTATCAGAAGGACGTTCCTCGGGGCGGTGTAGACGGACGGCTCCGGAGGCGTCCGCAAGACCGTCAAGGTCAGAAGGAGGAAGAGGGCGAGGAAG
Organism: Candidatus Methanocrinis alkalitolerans; assembly: GCF_029167205.1. NCBI lineage: Archaea > Methanobacteriati > Methanobacteriota > Methanomicrobia > Methanotrichales > Methanotrichaceae > Methanocrinis > Candidatus Methanocrinis alkalitolerans. The sequence continues at coordinate 22,401 of NZ_JARFPL010000017.1, read as the reverse complement.
GAGAGCATCCCCAGGACGACGAGGGGGATGCCGGCGGTGATCGCCCCCCTCCAGAACCTCTTGGGGCGGCTCAGCCGGTCGATGAGGGTGAGCCACCTCGTCGTCTTGATCATGATCACCGGCCCCCAGTTCCCCAGTTGCAGCCCCTTCAGGCTCTGCAGCCGGCTGAGCCTGATGGCGAGGAGCCAGTGGATGTTGAGGGCTAGGATCGCTATGAGAAGCCAGTCGAAGAGGGTCAGATTCCAGGTGAATTCCAACAGTTCGTCCTCCGAAGTTCGATCTGTAGTTGGTCCTCGTTCTGACGGAGGGTATATAATCTCATGCCAAACCAGATCCATCCATACCCATAGCTTCCGGAATGGGATCGGCGACGGTGAGAAGAGTTCTCAAGACGGTATCGGCCAAGAGATCGAGACCGTCGAACGGCACGGGACCTGCGATCCCCCGAAGGGCGAAGGAGACCGCCCTTTCGAGGAGACCCGCCCTCCTGCCGCCTCTCAGAGGGCGGACTGCGGCCACCTCCGGAGGATGTACCTTTCCGGAGGTCGCGCCGCCGGCACCGGGAGGATGGTCGTATCTATCGGTGGGGATGGGGTCACCCTGGATTGATCAGAGTTCGCCGATGCCGGACGAGACCAGCTCCTGGTTCTTCTTCTCCAGGTAGCCGTATACGGCTCCGTGGGGAGCCCCGTCTATCAGCATCTCTATGGCGGCTCTTGCGATCCTGATCTGTTCTGGGCTGCCGATGATGGCGACGGTCTTGCCGTAGACGGATATGAAGACCCCAGTCAGCTTCTCGGTGATCTCCCGGGTCCTGCCGTCTTTGCCGATGATCCTCCCCTTTATCCTGGCCATGTCGCTTTTGGTGTTGAAGACCCGGGAAAGGTCTATCACATCCAGCATCAGCATCTCGTCCTCCAGTAGCGGATACGCCCTCTCGGGAGAGAAGCCCCTGCCTATCGCTCGGACGACGTCGGCGAGGCGCATCGCCATTATCGGGTCCTCCCCGGCCGCAATCTCCACGGCTCCGCTCTCGCTCTCGATATCGAGGGTTGCACTCGTCTTCTCCTCAAGCATGCTCTTGACCGATCCTGAAGGACCCACGAGAGCCCCGATCCGATCTGCTGGAATCTTTATATGCAATATTATCTGCCTCCGAGAACGTCTTTCTCGATTTCGATGGCGATAGGTTCAGCTCACCTTTCCGGCCCGGAGACGCTCTTTGATAGCCTCCTCCGAGCCGATGGAGTACTTCTTTTTAAAGTAGCGGGCGAGGTTGGATATGTCCCTTTCGAGGAAGCTTCTGGCCATCGGGTGCTCCAGGGTCACCGACTGGCCCATGTCGATGATCACCGGCTCGCCGTTGTGGTAGAGGATGTTGAACTCGCTCAGGTCGGCGTGGACGAGGTTCGCCCTGTTGTATAGGAGAGATACGTACTCGACGATCTTCTCGAAGGCCATCTGTGCATCCTCCGGCTCCAGAGTCACGTCCCTCAGCTGTGGCGCCGGGTTCTCCGAGTCGCCGACCATCTCCATGACGAGGATGTTCTCCCTCATGGCGAGGGGAGTTGGCACCTTCACCCCCACCTCTCCGGCCCGCTTCAGGTTTCGAAACTCCTTCCTCGTCCAGGCGGCGATGACCGCCCTCTTCGTCCCCTTGATGGACCCAAACCTCGGGTCTCCCAGAAGGTAATCTTGCATCGCCTTGAAGTTGCTGGTATTTATTCGATATATCTTGACGGCGAGGTCGGTCCCATCTTCCCCCTTGGCGCGGAAGATGTTCGCCTCTTTTCCGGTGGAGACGGCCCCACCCAGGGAGGCGATGACCCCTTTCTTCGCCAGGGCGTAAAGGTCCATAAGGACGCGCCTGTCGAATACCTCGTCGTGTACTTTAAAGTCGTCAGAATCTTTGATCCTTTCACGGACCAGGTCGATCCGCGCTTCGAACTCTCTTTGTCTCTTGGATTCCTCGGTCATGACTACCTTTTGAGGTACCCTTTCCGCACCAGGTAATCGACCTGAGGGCCGGTATACCTCCAGACGACGTCGGCCTTCTCGTCCTGGAAGTCCCAGGGGACCACGATGACGACATCTCCCTCCCGGATCCAGATCCTCTTCTTCATCTTGCCGGGGATCCTCGCCATCCTCTCTTTGCCGTCGAGACACCTGACCCTCAGCCTGTTCGAGCCGAGGAGGGTCTCCACGAACCCGAAGACCTCTCTGTCGTAAGATCGCGGGAGGCGGACTCTCGTTATGACCTCCGGACCTTGTGCATTTCTCTTCCTTTTTGTACTTGCATAATTAGCCAGTATATCACCTCTACAGACGAATCAAGCCTCAAATCCGAGTTTTGGCGGCGGATAACCTGAAGTTCGTACAGCAGTCCCTATGGCCGGGTATGATAATTAAAGGTTGTGACCAGAAGAGATGACGAGGAAGATGGGGGTTGATCAGAAAGATGGGGGGAGTCGAGGACGATTAGAGCCAAGAGGACGATGGTGACGGGGGTGAAGAGGACGAGAAAGATGGAGATGATGGGCCCGACGCGATTCGAACGCGTGATCCCCGCCGTGTGAAGGCGATGTCATAACCACCTAGACCACGGGCCCTCGGACCCTCCCACGACGGCATGCATATTAGTATTTTTCCTCTCCAACCCCAGGGGGGTGGGGAAATAGGGGATCGGAGAGGACGATTTAAATAGTAACTGGAAGAGGTTATGCAGATGGATTTCTCCCGATCGCTCCTGGCCGTCTCTTCCCGCGGCCCCTTCAGGACCCTCTGCGAGGGGCCGCTGAAGAGGAGTCTATTGAGGGACGGGCTTCCTGACCACGTCGCCATCATCCAGGACGGAAACCGCCGTTACGCCAGGATGAAGGGGTTCTCCAGCTTCAACGGACACAGTCGGGGGGCGGAGACGACGGAGATGGTGGGTGACTGGTGCCTCGAGCTGGGGATAAAGCATCTATCGGTCTACACCTTCTCCACCGAGAACTTCGACAGGGACGAGGCGGAGAAGGAGTACCTCTTCGAGCTGATCGAGAGGAAGCTTCTGGAGCTGGCGGCCTCAGAGAAGGTCCACAAGAACCGGATCCGGGTGCGGGCCATCGGCAGGATCGGCCTATTGCCCTCCCGTCTGCAGGAGGCGATCCGAAAGGCGGAGGCGGCAACCTGTGGCTACGACGGGATGCACTTCAACCTGGCCCTGGCCTACGGCGGCAAGAGCGAGATCGCCGACGCCGCGCGGTCCCTCGCCCGGGAGGTGAAAGAAGGGCGGCTGAAACCCCTGGACCTCGACGAGGATGCTGTGGCATCCCACCTCTACCCCATGGGAGGTGAGCCCCTCCCCCAGGTCGACCTGGTGATCAGGACGGGAGGCGAGGTGCGAACCTCCAACTTCCTCCCGTGGCAGGCGAACGGGTCCAGCTCTCCAGTCCACTTCTGCGCCCCCTACTGGCCCGAGTTCGGGAGGGTCGAGTTCTTCAGGGCCATAAGAACCTACCAGGGATGTCGGAGAAGGGGGAGGAGATCAAATCAACAGGCTTAATTACCATAACCATCCTATCCGGCATCGTGTCCCGATAGGGTAGTGGACATCCTAGAGGCCTGCGGAGCAACTTTGCGCAGAGAGCCTCAGACCCGGGTTCGAATCCCGGTCGGGACGTAATTTCTAATAGACCGATGGATGTTTGATTTTTATGGTTCTGGAAAGCCTTGGCGGGTCGCTGAGGGGGGCGCTGAAGAAGATCGCCTCCGCCAGCAGGATAGATAAGCAGGTCGTCGACGAGGCGGTGCGGGAGATCCAGAGGGCCCTCCTCCAGGCCGACGTCAACGTCAAGCTGGTGATGAACCTCTCCAACAGGATCAGGGACCGGGCCCTCTCCGAGAAGCCCGCCCCGGGGATGAACCCGAGGGAGCACGTCATCAACATAGTCTACCAGGAGCTGATAAACCTCGTCGGGAAGAGCTCTCCGGTATCCCTGGAGAAGCAGACCATCATGCTCGTGGGCCTCCAGGGCAGCGGCAAGACCACCACCGCGGCGAAGCTCGCCACCTTCTTCCAGAGGAAGGGCCTGCGCTCGGCGGTCGTCTGCGCCGACACCTTCAGGGCAGGGGCCTTCGACCAGCTCAAAGCCCTCTGCGAGAAGCAGGGGGTCTTCTTCTACGGCGAGAAGGGTAACCCCGACGCCCCCGCCGTCGCCAGGCGAGGCCTGGAGGCGTCGAGGAAGTACGACGTCGCGATCGTCGATACCGCCGGAAGGCACGCCCTGGAGAAGGATCTGATCCAGGAGATGATGGACATCGACGCCGTCGTCACCGCCGACCACAAGCTCCTCGTCATGGACGCAGCCCTCGGCCAGCAGGCGAGCGAACAGGCGAAAGCCTTCAACCACGCCGTCGGGATCACCGGCGTCATCATCACCAAGCTCGACGGGACCGCCAAGGGGGGCGGCGCCATGTCCGCCGTCGCCGAGACGAACTCGTCGGTCGCCTTCATCGGGGTCGGAGAGACCCCCAATGACCTGGAACGGTTCGAGGCCGACCGGTTCATATCCCGCCTCCTGGGGATGGGGGACATCAAGACCCTCATCGAGCGGGCCCAGGAGACGAAGGTCGAGGAGGAGGTGGACGTCGAGGCGCTGATGCGGGGCAAGTTCACCCTCAAAGACATGTGCAAGCAGATGGAGGCGATCAACAAGATGGGCCCCCTGAAGCAGATCATGCAGATGCTCCCCCTGGGCGGGATGGGCCTCGACCTCTCCGACCAGGAGTACCAGGTCACCAAAGATCGGCTCGAGAAGTACCGGGTGATCATGTCTTCCATGACGGAGAAGGAATTGGAGGACCCCAAGATCATCACCGCCTCCCGGATCAAGCGGATCTCCCGGGGGAGCGGGACCTCCCCAGAGCTGGTGCGGGAGCTCTTAAAGTCCCACAAGGCGATGCAGAAGGCCCTCAAGGGGATGCGGGGCATGAACAAGATGGGGATGAAGCGGATGATGAAGAAGTTCGGCCCCATGATGGGCGGCGGCGGGATGTAGGCCGTCGCGATATCACCGTCTTTCTGTTCTCTTTTGTTCTTCTTTAGTTCCTATTCTTCGGGACCGTTGGCGTCTTCGCGTCGTTGGCGTTGGGGATGAAAGGGGAGATATGCGAAGTTATTATTAAGTCGGCGATAGTGGTAGCTACTGGTGACTAAACTTGCAGCCATTTGCTGTGGCATCAGTATATCCCAGAAGCATAGCATGGATAATTCGCCCCAATGATCCTAATGAATGGGATCGGTTCGAGCAAATAATCAAGTACAACTGTGCTATGGTAGGCGGATACTTCAATGTCATTATTCCACTTTCCGGCAAAGATGAGATCTCTGAAAAATATCAGCAATTTATGATAAATTTCGATCCGGATTTAATTGTGCTAGCTCCAGATATGGATACGATTCAACCGGAGTCATTTCTGAGACGCATATGTCCTTTTGCCTTGATTCCTTGGGATTCTGTTTCACAAATTGCGGCATATAATCCGTGGGATATCAAATCCGGTACAAACGCAACCTTAAGAGAGTTAAAAGAATCTCGTATTGATGACGACAGCATATCCACATTTTACATTGCTGCGGTCGCAAAAGAAGAATATCCCGACGCCAGCCGTTTAGCACTTGTTGCATGCGGCGATATCGAATCTGGTGAGGCTTCTTTGCGTCACATAGATAAGCTGATGCTCAAAGGAGGAATCACTACAAACGGCTGTACAGGATATCGTGAATCTTTTTTAGGGGAGATACTTGAATCCAAATATAAGCCAAGTGATCTTGGTCATAAAATGCAAAATGGAGATCTTATCTCTCCACCTGATCGTTATAAGCTAGCGGATATAATATGCGATGGGAACCAATTTCCGCTCACAGATGCAGTCAAAATACTAAGTACATGTTGTCGCATGCAGACAAGGCGTCCACAGATTATATCCTTTATCAGATCGACAATTGATTATTCTGGAAGATATTTTTATGATATTAAGGTTCCATGTAATATGGTTATACTGGTATCAGATAGCTTTGGCTTAGATGAGGCAGTATTATTTTGGAACTTACGTGCCAATGAAATCTATGTTATTTGGTTATCATTTAAAGACCTGGAAGAAGGTATGGAAAATGTCGGAAACTGGTTAGGAGACCTTCTTCTAGGGTCTCTGTACGTGGATCATGGGCGTTTTAGACCCCCTGATCTGGATTTAGCGTTTTCCTCCCGAAATGAAGACATTGAAAGACTTAATAATATATTTGAAAAAATAAAAAGAAAAAAGCGCGAAATCTCTCATTGGGGTATATTGACCTACGAAGAGTTAGTATTTTACAGTTTTATCAAACCTCATGTCAAATCTGAGCATGTTTTGGTAGCACGAGACTCATCTAAATGCATGTTTTTGCCGAATATGCCTTCGGAGATGATTGGTGGAATTTTTACTATTACTTTAGAGTGGGAAGATTTAATGCTTCCTCAAAAAGCTGATCTTATAAAATTGATTTCATCCGAAAATGTTGAGGTTTATGATAGGGAAAGTGAAGATCCTATCGAAATGCCAAGCTTTCGAATCACCAAGAACAATTTTATTAGAGTGCAAACTAAAAAAGTATCGCGAATAAAATTTAATAAACCTCTAGTCGATGAAATTATTAAGACTTCATTCTTATCTTCGGGATTTTCTCGCATCGAACGAAGCAGTAGCGCTAAGTATCATACTGATTTTATCAACCGCGCGGGCAGTCTTGAAGAAGCTGCTAGATATCTTGCAACTTCTCCTTATCGAGAATTTTTCGAATTGCTTTCGGACAATAGAAATGAAAATAGACCTGGTTGGCTTCTCGGTAAGGATTCGGACAAAAGACGCGCATTACATCACTATCATCTCAGAGAATCGTTAGGAATAACAAATCCACCCGAAACTAAGACATATGTCGATAAAGTATCCGATTTGATCCCAGATGAAATAATAGAACTTTTAGAAAAAAGAATACTAGAACGCGGTTTTGAACTTAAATGCAAATCATGTTCCTTCAAATCCTGGTATCCTGCTGAATATGTTGGCCAAACGTTCGAATGCACTCGATGTTATCAGTCACAAGTTTTAGGGAGAAACCCATTGTGGTTGTATAAGCTTTCTGAAGTTACTTTTCAGGGATTAACAAGCAACATGGACATTCCACTTCTTGCTTTAAATTACCTTAGAAAAATGGCTCGGCATGATTTTGAATGGATACCAGATTCGGATGTTTATTGGACCAATGATGAAGAAGAGAATAATAGAAATATAGACATTCTTTGTATTCTTGACGGAAAGTTGTTCATTGGTGAAGCCAAAAGCAATGATGAGATACCCGATAACCAGTTCTCATTTTATGATGATCTCTGCAAAAGTTTCGAACCCGACGGCATAGTATTTGCAACTTCCAAGTCGGAATGGAAACAAGGAACGAAGAACAGAATAGAAAAATTAAGGGAATGGTTCAAGGGAGAAGTAATCGAGCTGACTTCTAAAGAGTTGTATCCGTCGCAACCGAATGAGAACGCCTAAGCTTCATTCCCCCTTTTCCCCTTGCTAGCCGCCCACGCAAATACCCTCCAGCGACCTCCTCGATCTTGCGAGATCCGCCGGAAGGCCTGCTCCAAACCTATTTATCGGAGGAGAGGTCTCCTCCGGGGAAGATGACCGATCGGGAGTGGGTCTCGGAGTTTACGGGCTCTTTCAATAGCTACCTATCGCCAGGCTGCCGGATATGCCGCCAGGGAGCGTCCCTTGTCTTGTTCGTCACCGGGATCTGCGAGAGGGACTGCTTCTACTGCCCCCTCTCAGAGGAGCGGCGCGGAAAAGACGGGATCTTTGCCAACGAGCGCCGGGTGGGGTCCGACATCGAGATCATCGAGGAGGCAAACGCCATCGGCGCCCTGGGGACGGGGATTACCGGGGGCGAGCCGCTCCTGAAGATGGAGTTTGTATTGAAATCGATCCGGGCCCTGAAGCGGGAGTTCGGGCAAGATCATCACATCCACCTATATACAGGATCGAGGCCCGGCCCCACAGCCCTCGCTGGCCTCGCGGAGGCGGGGCTCGACGAGATCAGGTTCCACCCGCCGACGTCGGAGTGGTCGAAGCCGGGATGGCTCTACAAGACCCTCGTCGACGCCAAAGGCCTGGGGCTCCTCGCCGGGGTCGAGATCCCCGCCATCGGCCCCGCCCCTGGGATCGTCGATGCGGTCATGAGGGCGGAGGGCTTCCTCAACCTCAACGAGCTGGAGTTCTCCGAGACGAACCAGCGAGCTTTGGGGCGGATGGGGTTCAGGTCGAAGGACTATGGCTGCGGCGCCGTCGGGAGCGATCTTGCCGCCGAAGAGTTCAAGATCGGAGGGCTGCAGGTCCACTACTGCTCCTCCGCCTTCAAGGACGCAGTCCAGCTTCGGGAGCGGCTGAAGCGGCGGGCCGAGCGGACCGCCCGACCCTTCGACCTTCCCACCGATGACGGGACCCTCATCTACGGCGCCATAATCCCCGTTGATGGGGTGGTCGTGGGCCTCGGGCCGGTGGTGGATATGCTGGCGGGCCTGGGGGTCCCGGAGGAGATGTACGCCCCCTCCGAGGGGAGGATCGAGATCGCCGGTTGGATCCTGGAAGATATAGTCGAGGAGCTGGAACCGATGGGGTGGGAGCTCTTCCTGGAGGAGAGGTACCCCCTGGAAGGCGGCCCCGTGGTGGAGAGAATACCTTTATAAGTCCAAAGCTGTAAATGTAGAGGCGGTGAGCTTAGAGGATGGAGGCTAGCGTTCGAAAACATGAAGATCAGATCCGGGAGCGCTTGAAAAACTATCTGAAGCGCGACGGGATGGGCATCCGGAAGGCTGTCCTGAAGCTGTTCTTGCATGACAGGTCTTTCACCACCGAGGAAGTTTACACCTACCTCGACCGGGAAGGGTTCGAGGTGAGCTATCGGGGCGTCTCGGCGATGGTGGGTCTCATGAACACCAGGCTCGGGATCCTCAGCATCGACGTCTCGGGGGACCACAACGTCTACTCCCTCAAGCCGGATCACAAGATGATCGTCAGCTCGGTCCTCGAAACATATTGATCCATATCAATTCTTCAGTTGGGCGGCTCTCCGCGCTTCATCCTTCCTAGATACTTCTTGAGGGCGAAGTCTGCGAGGATGTTCGTCCCCCGGAGGGCGAGGTGCTGGACCGGACCCGCCGTCATCCTCTCGCTGTAATAGCTGTGCAGCGCCTTCAGATGGCGGAGGTTGTACTCCAGACAACTCCCCACCAGCTCCCAGTGCTCGGGGGTCGCCTCCTCCCGCCCAAATCCCCTCGCCCTTCCCAGGCGGGTCTCGCCGATGGGGGTGAAGAAGAGGGGGAGCATCAGGCCGACGCTCTCCTTCAGCGACTCCACAAGCTCCGTCGTCGCCACCACGTCCGTGGCCGTCTCCCCGGGAAGCCCCAGGACGAGGCTCGCCACCGGGAGCCAGGACCGATCCCGGAAGAGGCCGTAGCACTCCCTCACCATCTCAGGCCAGGCCTCCAGGGGCGCAGGCTTCGTCTTGTTCTTCATGTGCTTCGCCAGGAGCCGGGGGCTGCCCGTCTCGATCCCGATCCATGCCGACATGTACCTCTGGTCAGAGCCGACCCCCACCACCTCGGAGACCTCCGCCAGGAGGTCCTGGCTGTGATAGACCGACGCCAAGCTCATGTGGGATACGTCCACGGTCCTGGGGCCCAAACCCTTCACCCGTCGGAAGAGGTCGAGGAGGATCTCCTTCTCCGGCACCATCCCGACGGAGCCGTACATGAAGGCGTCCTCGGAGTGGAGGATCAGGTCCCTCTGTCCCGCAGAAAGGTTCACCCTGGCGTCTTCGAGGATCCTGGAGACGGGCCGACTCCGAGTCCTTCGCATAGTCGGCGAGCAGAAAGAGCAGCCCCGCCAGCAGCCCCTCCCGATCTCGACGATCCCCCCGACGGTCGCCCCCCTGTTGACGGGGATCTCATCGCCGGGGACGGCCTCCCCCTCCACCTCCCGGGGGACGTCCTCGCCGCCGATGATTCTCTTGCAGATCGACGGGAACGTCCTCTCCCCTTCACCCAGGTAGATGTGATCGACCCCTGCATCCTCGCCCCGGAGCTCCCAGGAGCCGTTGCCGCCTATGACCACCTTCGGCCTGTGCTCTCTTATGAGGGGATGGCCCAGAAGCTCCAGAAACTTCGTCCTGTTGTAGGGTGCGCCCCGATTGATCATCTCCTCGATCTCCCGGACGGCGATCTTCCCCATGGGATCGTCGTGGCCGATCCCCACGATCTCGGTATCAGGCCCGATCGCCTCGTCGAGATGGTCGGGGTGGGCGACGATCACCTCATCTGGCGAAAAGCCCGCCTCCAGAAGGGCGGCCTCCACCTTCCTCATCCCGCAGGGGGCGAGGAGGGCCGACCCGTCAGCCCCGGCCTCCACGGGCGGGCAGAATAGCCATTTGAAGATCCTCTCGGAGATCATCGATGCCGGGAGGATCGCCGCAAAGCCGAGCATCACTCCTCCGTTGTAGTTGCTCATCATGGTAGCGTCGCTGGTGAGGACTATCCTTTTGCCTGACATCTTCGTGCCCCATCTCCGTGATCCCAGATAACGGTGTTGAGCCGGCGGACCCCACAAGCCTTTAATACCTCCCGTCTTTAGAGGAGAGGTCTGTGCAGGAGAAATCGTTGTCGGAGATCAACGAACGCATCCGGGACGGCAGCGTTCGGGTGGTCACTGCGGAGGAGATGCCGGAGCTGGTGGACGAGCTGGGCACCCAGGGTGCTGTCCGAGAGGTGGACGTCGTCACCACCGGCACCTTCGGAGCGATGTGCTCTTCCGGTCTCTTTCTCAACACCGGCCACAGCGATCCACCGATAAAGATCTCCAAGGCCTGGCTGAACAACGTGGAGGCATACGGCGGAGTCGCCGCCGTCGACCTATTTCTTGGAGCCACCCAGCCGTCCGAGGACAGAGGAGACGAGTACGGCGGGGCCCACGTCATGGAGGACCTCGTCTCCGGACGGGATGTGGAGCTGCGGGCCCAGGGGGTCGTCACCGACTGCTACCCCCGCTCCGAGCTGGAGACGACCCTCAGGCTTGATGACTTCAACCAGGCGATCATGGTCAACCCGAGGAACGCCTACCAGAGGTACGCTGCGGCCGCAAACTCCACAGAGAGGACGCTCCACACCTACATGGGAACCCTCCTCCCTCGATACGGAAACGTCAGCTACAGCGGGGCCGGCGCCCTATCACCGATACCAAACGACCCCGACTTCGAGTACATCGGGGTGGGGACGAGGATATTCCTCTGCGGCGGCCAGGGGCAGATCATCGGCCCTGGGACCCAGCACCTCCCTCAGAACGGATTTGCCACCCTGATGGTGAAGGGCGACCTCAAGGAGATGAGCTCCGAGTTTCTCAGGGGCGCCACCTTCCAGGACTACGGACCGAGCCTCTACGTCGGTCTGGGGGTCCCGATACCGGTCTTAAACGAGAGGATCGCAGAAAAGACCGCCGTAAGAGATAGGGAGATCGTCACCGAGATCGTCGACTACGGCGTCCCGAGGCGCGCCAGGCCGACGGTGAGGCGGGTGAACTACGAGGAGCTCTACTCCGGGGTCGTCGATATCGACGGGGCCGAGGTGAAGACCTCGGCGCTATCGAGCCGCCACGTGGCGAGGAAGGTGGCTTCGGCTTTGGGCGACTCCATTCGGAGGGGGGAGTTTCTCCTATCGGAGGCTGTGGAGCCCCTCTCCGGGGTCGGCAGGAACAACCCCGTGAGGCAGACGAAGGAGTTCCTCCTGGTGGGGGACGTCATGAGCTCAGAGGTGGTGACCGTCAGAGAGGAGATCAATATCAAGGAGGCGGCGAGGATGATCGTCGGCGGCACCTTCGACCACCTTCCGGTCGTATCGGCCGATGAGAAGCTCATCGGGATGGTCACCGCCTGGGACATATCCAAGGCCGTCGCCAGCGACAAGACCTCCCACATCTCCGAGATGATGACGAGGAAGGTCTTCATCGCCAGTCCCGACGAGCCCCTGGAGCTGGCGGCGAGAAAGCTCCACCACCACAAGATCTCGGCGCTCCCCGTGGTGGACAAGGATCACCGGGTCATAGGGATGCTGACGAGCGACCACCTCAGCAGGCTCTACGGCAGGAGGAGGAGGTCAAAGTGAAGCTGATGCTCCACGTCGCCCCCGGGATCGTAAGAAAGCCGATAGTATCCTCGGTGATCCTGGAGACTAAGGCCCTCATCAACATCGAGCGGGCGAAGGTCGACGCCGTCTCCGGCGAGATCGTCGTCGACGTAGACCTCGATAAATGCGTCGAGGTTAAGAGGGCCTTCGAGGAGAGGGGGGTCAGGGTCGTCCTCCTGGAGAACCCCATCATCAAAGACGACGACGAATGCGTCCACTGCGGGGCCTGCATATCGATCTGCCCCACAGGGACCTTCAGGTTCGAGGGGTCTGAGGTGGTCGCCGACGCCGGAAGATGCGTCCAGTGCGCCAGCTGCATCACCGCCTGTCCCCAGAGGGCTCTGAGGCTCGTCCTGAAGTAGAGGCCGTCTCCAGCGAGGACCAAAGGACCTGGTCATCTCCGCCGGAGATGCCGGACCCTCGCTCTGGACGTCATGGAGATCCCAGCCTTGCGGTCTGAAGGCTGACGGTGGGGGATTTAGCTCTTCAGGATCTGTCATCTCAACGACGAGACGCGATCGGGATGGCATCTCGCGATGTATTTTATACTAGCTAGCCCCACTCATCCTTTGATTGGGTATCGATAGCAGGGTCGGAATGGACTGTACCAGAACTGATCTGAAGGTGGCACTATTGGCCCTTTACGTTGCCCTCGCCCCGGGCATTTCGAGCTGTGCCGAGGTCAACGACCTTTGGCTCCTCATATCCAGCTACGAGGATATCGGGATAACCGTCCACGACCTCGCCTTCTTCCTGGCGACCCACAGCTTCAACGCCACCCCTGAGAGGGGCTACGTGACGGTGACCTTCTCCGACGGCGAGAGGAGCTACCTGACGCCGAACGGCGCCGCCCCGAGGCTCGCAGACCTCTGGGCGGCGCCGCCGACCCCGACGGGACCGGTGAGGGTGATCGTCCCCGACGCCATCCAGAGGAACGTGACATACGAGAGGACCGATAACAGCAGATTCATCAGAGAGGTGACCCGGCGCGCCATCTTTCCTGTAACTCCCCTGGGGATGTGTTACGACGGATCGAAGAAGCTGGCGGATACCTACGAAAGTTTCAATTATAGAGTAAGATATATGTACGATCCTAGCGAATGGGACTGGCAGGGACACCTCTGGGTTATTGTCGAAGACGACGGCCGACCAGATCTATGGATTGCGGTCGATAGCTACTACGGCGTCATGATAGACGACGAATACTACTCCGCACCATACAGCTTCGAGGGGTTCGAAAACCTCAACTCGATAAACCCGAAATGGAGATTGGGATGACAAGCTCCACCAGAAACCCCGTAATCGCAGTCAGATATGGCCGAAGATTCAGCGAGAGGTTCGAGATGAAAAAAATCCGCATTCCTATAGCAAGGTCGATGAAATTTATAGCAGTCGTATCGCTCATCCTCTGCCTTTCTGGAGTCGGCTCAGTTGGTGATGAGACGCTATCGGTATCCGATAGGGCAGATCTGAGATCCACCAACCTCTCAGGCCTCGACCTCAGCGGCGCCAATTTGAACCAGTCTGATCTATCCGGCGCTTATCTCGCCGGGGCAGATCTCAAGAGCGCTTACCTCATATCAGCGTGGCTTGTAGCCGCAAACCTCACCAAAACCAACCTCGCAGGGGCGGACCTCTCGGGGGCGGACTTATCGGGCGCCGACCTCACCGAAGCCGACCTCTCGGAGGCGAACCTCTGGGGAGCGAAGCTCTCAGAGGCGATGCTCAAAGATGCCACCCTCGCCAAGGCGGATCTTACCCGAGCCGACCTAACCGACACCGACTTCACCGGGGCGGACATGACCAACGCCCGGCTCTTTCGCACCGACCTCACCGGGGCGACGATGATCGGAGTTTACCTCATCGGCGGCAACTTCGTCGGAGCCCATATGAACTGGGCCGAGATGAAAGGAAGCTACCTCAACCGCGGCCAGTTCTCCAGGGCCGAGTTCTACGGGACAGACCTATCGGGCTCTGACCTCTCGGACTCCGACTTTTCAAGAGCCTACCTCATGAGGGCCAACCTCACCGACTCGAACCTGAACTGGGCCCTATTCGCCTATGCGGACCTGACGGAGGCGAAATTGGCTCGATCTACCCTCCGGGGAACGAAGCTATCCTACGCCGACCTCACCGGCGCAGACCTCTCGCAAGCCGACCTCACCGACGCCGACCTCACCGCCGTCAGGCTGATAAAATCGAACTTGAGCGACGCCAAGTTGGGGAGGGCTTATCTACTGGGACTGGACCTGCGGGGAGTCGACCTCTCGGGGGCGTTTCTGAGGGACGCCACCATCGACAGGACGTACCTCACCAACGCCAACCTCACCGGTGCCGACCTCAGGGGAGCCACCCTCTCGTCTGTGGAGATGACGGGGGCCGACCTCTCGGGAGCGAACCTCATCAGGGCGAAGGTCGACCAGTTCACCTTGTTCTCCCTCTCCAAGGCGAATCTGGAGGGGGCCCTCATCGACGACGAGCTGAGAAGAGACCTTGAAGCCCTCGGATGAGGTGATGGGGCAGGAGGCGATTTTCGGCGTGGCCCCGATCTATCGCCCCCCAATCAATCCACCATCTCATCGACCTATCTCACCCTTATCGGCCCAACAGAATCCGGTAGTTTAAGAACGGCCGATGATCAAATGTGACCGCACCCCTCTGGCCTTGGATCTCGTAGGGCTCCATGCCTATCATCGTCCCGATCATCTCTTTACAGGCGTAGTCGCTGTAATGGTTTCCTATCCACCGATTTCCGCCGTTATCTCGCCCGTTGAACTTGCCGTTATCGATGAGGGCGTTGGACATGATGAGGTTGAGCTCGCCATGAAACATATAAATGCCCCCGAGCCCAGAGTCTCTTATCAGGTTCGTCATGAACAGGTTCTCGCTGCTCTCGTCAAGAACCTGGATTCCGTACTCGCCGCTTTCATGGATATCGTTATCAGAGACGACGGTCCCCGTCGATCTGAGAACATGGACCCCGTCTGCGACGCTATTATTGATACTGTTTCCATATATCTTGCCGTTATCGCAGCGGAGGAGGCGGATCCCGTCTCGGGTGCTGTTGGCGATATGGTTCTTAGAGACGGCGGCGTTATGGACGAACTCGAGGCTTACGCCGAAGACGTTATCTTCGATCTCGTTCTCGACGATGTAGACGTCGCTTGAATATCGAATGATGACGCCGTCGCCGTTCCTTCGGATCTCGTTCTCCTGGACGAAGTTCAGGTCGCTATCGTCCAAGACGAGGCCGTACCTCTTGTTCCCCGATACATCGTTCTTCATGATCAGGTTATGTTCGCTCTCACCCCGGAGGGAGATGCCGCTTTCGCGATTGTTCCTGATCACATTCTTCGAGACGGTGTTGAAGCTTGATCCACGATATGCGATTCCGCTGAGATCGTTATCTGATAGGACGTTCTGGACGATGACGTTGTTCTTGCTGGAGTCTATGTTGATCCCCATCTCGTCGCAGATCTCGATGGTCTGCATCGTGATCATGTTGCTATCAGA
Organism: Candidatus Methanocrinis alkalitolerans; assembly: GCF_029167205.1. Lineage (NCBI taxonomy): Archaea > Methanobacteriati > Methanobacteriota > Methanomicrobia > Methanotrichales > Methanotrichaceae > Methanocrinis > Candidatus Methanocrinis alkalitolerans. The sequence continues at coordinate 6,631 of NZ_JARFPL010000017.1, read as the reverse complement.
CCTGTAGATGTCGATCCCGCTATTTTCGCAATCCCTTATTCTATTCGCCACGAATATGTTGTTATTCGACTCTGATAGATGTACGCCGTTCTCTGAGTTGTTGTGGATCGAGTTTGATGAAAACTCGTTTCTGTAGGACTCCGCGATGGTGATGCCGTCGGCTCCGTTCCCCCACACTTCGCTATTTGATATCCAGTTCTCCTGGGAGTTCTCGATGAATATGCCATAGGCGTTCCGATGTACTTCAGAGGTCTCGATGGCGCTGCTATTCACGCCAAAGAGCCGGATTCCCGCCAGAAGGTTGTCGTGGATCTTGTTCGCCGATACGAGGTGGCCGGTGGAGTTCTGGATGAAGATGCCGTGACCCGGGGAGCCGGATATAGTGTTGTTTATGATCCTGGAGCCGTCGGAGAGGACCAGGACGGCGGCGGAATCGCACTCGACCGTCTCAAGAGAGCGGTCATAGGAGCCGCCGGCGAGGACGAACCCATCAACGACGACCCCGCTGGCATTGATGACGATGATAGGCTCCATCGTATCGTCACCTTCTACGACCGGCCTCCCATCGGCCAGAAGGGTGATGGACCTATCGACGACCAGGTTCTCACGGTACGTTCCGTTCAAGACAATTACCTCGCCGCCGGCCTCGGAGGCGTCTATGGCGTCCTGGATCTTGGTGAAGTCTCCGGAGCCTGCGCAGTCGACGAGAAAGGCGTTGGAGCCGGCTCCAACGGTAGCTAACATCAGAACCAGCAATAAGGAAGTTAGGCATCTGAGCATGAGAATCACCTGCTCAAATAGTCAAACGCTACTTATTAATCTGTTCGCTTCTTTTTGGCTCAGCATCATATGAGATCAGATGATGATGACGATCATAGTAGCGGATGAGTAGGGGTGGCCAGAGTCTCGCCAGGATGGCAGCAGCCCTCAATATGGCTATCGATATGGAGGAATCTGAAGCATCCGGAAGACCCGTTTGAGGCCTGTTGTATTGGAGAAATCACCGCCACTCTTCACCAGGAAGATTATGAAGAAGAGAAGCTCGAGGTCCATGAGATCGACAGCAACTTTTATTGTGCCCAGGATGGTATAGCCTCTGTGACGCTGGAGATGTAGAGAACGGCATGCCGGATGAAGAAGCTTCCAGAAAGGGTTTATAAAAGAACCCTGATAAGATCGAAGAGCAGATAAGAGGACAGAGTTGAGGCGTGTCAGCTTCAATCTGGCCTTAACTGGAGATCCCTTCAGAAGGGATGGGGGCTGAGTACAAAAGTTCAAGGGGTTAAACAATCCCGACGAGGTCCTGCACGTGACAGTATCCCAGAAGCGTCAGCGTATCCGACGACGGATCAGAAAATCCATATATAGTTAATTATAATCATAGATTCAGCGAGAGGTTCAACATGACAGGAATCCGCATTTATATCTTCAAATCGCTAAAATTTATCACGGTCGTATCGCTAATCCTCTGTCTTTCTGGAACCGCCTCCGAACCGCTGATCAAAGATGAGAGGCTATCCGATCCGGTTGACCTGAGATACGTCAACCTCTCCGACCTCGATATGAGAGGAGCAAATTTGAACCAGTCGGATTTGAGGGGGAGAGATCTCACCGGGGCAGATCTCGAGAGCGCATACCTCATATCTGCATGGCTTTCTGGCGCAAACCTCACCAAGGCGAACCTAGTTAAAGCTGACCTCTCAGCCGCCGACCTGAGCGGATCAGACCTCGATGAAGCCGACCTCTCGGAGTCTAAGCTTTGGGGTGCAAAGATCTCGGAGGCGAGGCTCAAAGATGCTACCCTCGCCAAGGCGGATCTTACCCGAGCCGACCTCACCGACGCCGACCTCACCGGGGCGGATCTGACCAACGCGCGGCTCTTTCGCACCGACCTCACCGGGGCGACGATGATCGGAGTTTACCTCATCGGTGGCAACTTCGTCGGAGCCCATATGAACTGGGCCGAGATGAAAGGAAGCTACCTCAACCGGGGCCAGTTTTCGAGGGCTGAGTTCTACGGAGCCGATCTATCGGGATCAGACCTATCAGACTCCGACTTTTCAAGGGCCTACCTCATGAGGGCCAACCTCACCGACGCGAACCTCAACTGGGCCCTCTTCGCCTACGCCGACCTGACGGAGGCGAAGCTCGCCCGATCTACCCTCCGGGGAACGAAGCTATCCTACGCCGACCTCACCGGCGCAGACCTCTCGCAAGCCGATCTTACCGACGCCGACCTCACCGCGGTCCGGCTGATAAAATCGAACTTGAGCAACGCCAAGTTGGGGAGGGCTTATCTACTGGGGCTGGACCTGCGGGGCGTCGACCTCTCAGGGGCGTTTCTGAGGGACGCCACCATCGACAGGACATACCTGACCAATGCCAACCTCACCGGTGCCGACCTCCGAAGCGCGACCTTATTGTCCGTCGAAATGACGGGAGCCGACCTCTCGGGGGCGAACCTCATCAGGGCGAAGTACGACCAGTTCACCCTATTCTCCCTATCGAGAGCGAAGCTGGATGGAGCGATGATAGACGACGAGCTAAAAAGAGACCTTGAGGCGATAGGGTGAGGTCCCATCGACCTTCCTATCCCTCATCCCATCCTCAAAAAGACCCGGCGGGACCTCGCCATACCTCCTAACTCAGCCTATATATCGCCCGGCGGACCCGGTAGTGTCCGATCGCCCAGCGTTACAAAGTGGTTCATGAAAGGCTTATAATCACGAGTGACCGAGCCCCTATGGCCAAATATCTCGTAAGGGTCTGCGCCTATATCTACCACACCTGGTTCGGAGGCAAATCGATCGTCGTATTGGCCGAGGACCATTCTGTAGGCTATCTCTTCTCCAGCATAGTCGCTGTAGGAGTTGCTGAGCCACTTGTTACCGCCGTTGTCCCTTCCATTGAACTTGCCGTTATCGATCAGGGCGTTTGATAAGACGATGTTGAGCTCTCCTTCGAAGATATATACGCCGCCAGTTCCGGAGTTTCGGATGACGTTGAGCATGAAGAGATTATGGTCGGAGTGATCCAGGACCTGAATCCCGTACTCGCCGTTCATATCGATGTCGTTACTCGAAACGACGGTACCTGTTGATTTTACCATATGGACCCCGTCTGCCATATTCTCGCGGACCTTGTTGGAATATATCTTGCTGTTATCGCAGCGGAGTAGACGGATCCCGTCCCGAGTGCAGTTCTGTATGCTGTTCGTCGAAACGACCACGTTCTGGGTGAACTCAAGGCTTATGCCGAAATTGTTGTAATCTATTTCGTTCTCGACGACGGAGTTATCCCGGGAGTACCTGATGACTATGCCGTCCAAATTTCTTGTGATCTTGTTGGCCTGAACATAGTTGATGGAGCTACCGTCGAATACGATGCCGTACCTCTTGTTCCCCGAGATCTCGTTGAGAGTGATCAGGTTCTCACCGCTCTCGTCGCGCAGGGATATGCCGCTCTCGCGGTTCTCTTTGACGAGGTTCTCCGATACTGTATTGGACTTCGAGCCCTGTATAGCGATACCGTTGAGGTCGTTATATGATAAGGCGTTGAGGAGGATCACGTTGTTATCGCTGGAGTCGACGTTTATTCCCGTCTGAGCGCTTCTTCCGATCGTATTTGTCACGATCATGTTGTTGGATGACTCATAAAGGTCGATGCCGCTTTCATAATTGTCATAAATCCAGTTCGAAATGAGTATGTTGTTGCTGGATTTGGTGATATATACACCGTTCTCTGAGTTGTTATGAATCGCGTTTCCGACAAGCTCGTTCCAAAGGGAGGATTCGATGGAGATCCCGTCTGCGCCGTTGCCCCAAACCCCGCAGTTCGAGATCCAGTTGCTGGAGGAGTCCTCGACAAATATTCCGTACGCATTTTGATGTATCTCATTTGCCGCGATCTGGCTATCGTTAGCTCCGGCAAACCTTATCCCAGCCTTGAAGCTCCCGCTGATCATATTGCCGTATATCATATGATCCTTTGAGTTGAGGACACAGATGCCGTGACTCAAAGAGGATGATATGGTGTTGTTCAGGATTTTGGAGCCATCCGATAAAACAAGAACCGCACCGCCATCGCTGCTCTCATTGGTGCTTCCGGCTAAGATGAAACCATCCAAAACGACACCGCTCGCATTTATTGTGATGATAGGGGCTGATCCAGCCCCGCCTTCGACTATAGGCTGCCCCACTCCAAGGAGGCCGATCTGTTTATCCACCACCAGATTCTCGCGGTACGTCCCGTTCAGGACGAGGATCAAGTCGCCCTCCTCGGAGGCGTCTATGGCGTCCTGGATACTCGTGAAGTCTCCGGAGCCTGCACCGTCGACAAAAATGGTGGCAGCACCCGCCCCGAGGTTTGCCGTCATCAGTATCAGCAAGATGGAAGTCGGGAATCTGAGCATGGAAATCACATATCCCAATAGTTTCTCGCGGTTTATTAACTTACCTTGTGGGATAGAGCAGAGGATGATCGCCCTATACAAAGCAGGTCCCGTGTAGCCATGAAGTAAAGTTATGCATATTAGATCGTTAAGCCTCTCTTCTACATCGCTAATTGATCCAGTGGCGGGCGATATAGGATGAATGAGGATGAATGCTGGACTGGAGGTTCTTGACAATAATCAAACATTGAAGTATAATGAGAATTCATTGAGGTGTTAAATCGACGAATAGGACCGGTAGCTGCAAATCGTTAAATATCTGAACTCCTTACTTCTAGTACTGATCTTTGAATTCAGAGGGTAAGCTCATGAGAATCCACTTTGATATAAGCCGACCGGATCATGCTTTATGCGGCGTAAAAAATATTTCTATTCTATCAGTTCTTATAACAGCGGTTTTGGGATTCGTGGTCACTACAGGATCTGCAGTCGTTGCTCCCCTGAACGAGCCTACCTACGGTTCAGCTGTTGTAGACGGCAGTTATGACGAATGGGCCCTTTCTAACGACTTCTTCGCATATATGTGGGAAGCAGGAAACCCAAATAAGCCTAATGCTGTAATTTTATCGAAGCTTTATTTGCGCTACGACTGCGACAAGAATGTATTATATGCCTTAGTTCTGAGGGATGAAAATTATATCCCACTCAAGAAAGCTGATGACGCCTGGATCAAGGTTTACGATCTGGGTAATAGCCCTCGAGTTAGCGGCAAATCAGGGAACGATGGAACCCCTCCCGACTTCATGTGGGTGTACAGTGGCAATACCCTTATCGGTTATGAAGCTTCATTTTCCCTTCCTGAAGGAACCTATAGCTTTGAGGCTCATATACAAATATCTAAAGATAGAACCTCGTCCACGGGGAGAAGAGGCAATTATCTGACTTTGGTGATCGACTGCCCGGATATCCCGAGCATCGATATCGAGAAGGCGACGAACGGTGAAGATGCTGATACCGAGACAGGTCCCGTCGTCGCGGTGGGATCCACGATCACCTGGACTTATGTGGTTAAAAATACCGGCAACGTACCCCTAGCCAACGTGGTCGTCACCGACGATCAGGGTATGACCCCGATCTATGTAGGCGGTGATACCAATAATGACGGCATCCTGGATCCCGACGAGACATGGACCTATGAGGCCACGGGAACTGCGGTGGCGGGCCAAAACAAAAAAGTCGGTACGGCTAAAGGAACTTATGATGGTAAAGAGGTCGTTGACACCGATCCGACCCATTACCTCAGCAGTTCAGTGAGTCCCTGCGATCAATATAACGTAACCTTTAACGGCAAGACGACTGTCGGTAACAATACCAGATTCGATTATAGGGTTTGTGCCACAGATAATGCTCCATTTGATATAAGCCACTGGACGGTGGAGCTGGAGGTCAGCACCAGCGGCAGCATCGAGGTGACCAAGGCCGTGGTTGGGGATTGTGATGGTGAGACAGAGTTCAAAATTTGTATCGACGGCCCCCAAGAAGATTGTGCCACCTTCGGCTGTGACGGTGGAAAATACACCTTCAGCAATCTGCCTTTCGGAACTTATTATATAAGTGAAGATGATCCCGGCGAGGGTTGGGAGTATACAATAGATCCTGAACAGGTCACTTTATCAGGCTGTAGCATAAAAGTGCTGAGCGCCTCACATAAATATGCGATTGGACGGGATCCAACAACCGGGGTTACTGGGATCAAGTTCGATATCCCTATTGAAAAAGGGACGTGCACAGATTTCTGGTTCGTTCTAGATGGTGAGTGGGTGACCGGAACCGTCGATGCAGCGATCAAGGCGGGGCAGGAAGTTTGCTATTATTCCGTCAGTGGACCTATTTGTATTGGCAAAGCATATGTAACCGCATCCAACTACCTAGTTGTTCCTGAACCTTCTATATCCATCGAGAAGGCGACGAACGGTCAAGATGCCGATTCTCCGACGGGACCCGTTCTGAACTCAGGAGACCTGGTGACCTGGACTTATGTGGTCACCAACACGGGTAACGTTCCTCTCACAGAAGTCTACGTGACCGACGACGTCATCGGTCCCGTAGCAGGTCCCATCAACCTGAACGTCGGCGAAAGCAAGACGTTCACCAAGACCGGGACGGCTTCGGTCGGACAGTACAGCAACACAGCAAAGGCCAACGGGACTTATCAGGAAGAGGAAGTCGAAGACTCCGATC